>NZ_JBYFBZ010000010.1:0-83523 GCF_057652215.1 Soonwooa sp. T0.1_25
TCTCATAACCTAAAATTAATTGTTTTTTGCTAATAACTTTAGGGTTATAAAATGTCCGGTTTTTGGGGAGACTTACAGGTATTTTGGGAATGATGGCTTGTAACATATTTTGCGTTTTGGATAAGTAAATTTAGTTTTTTCTGTAGTAATTGATTGACGGTTAGTAGTTGCGTGAGCGATGCTAGCGGATATCCTTTTGGGTTGGCGCGAGGCGACGGAGCGCAGCGGAGCCGTCCGAGCGACAAGCTAAAAGATAGGAGCGGACGTAGCGACCCGAGGTTTTCGGATGGTTTTCGGTTTGGAGAAAAACTCGGGACACGCCAAAAAAAAGCGTTTTTGTGAATTAAATTTTATTTCCTAAATTCGTAATAACCAAACACTTAATCTTTTAAAAATATGGGAAAAGGAGATCAAAAATCTAGAAGAGGCAAGATAACTGCAGGAAGTTATGGAAAAAGAAGACCTCGAAAATCATCAAATCCTGTGGCAGTTGCCGAAAAACCAGTGAAGGCGAAAGCGGAACCAAAAGCAAAAGTAGCAAAGCCGAAAGCCGAGAAAAAAGTGGAAGCCGAGGTTGAAGAAAAACCGAAAGCCAAAAAAACAACAAAAAAGACCGAAGAATAATCTTCGGTCTTTTATATTTTTGAAAAGTGGTTTTATTTTCCTCCAAGTATGCTTCCCAATAATCCACCAAGTCCTCCTTGTTGAGATTGTTGTTGATTACCGCCACCCAGTACACTTCCTAAGATATCGTTAAGTGGATTACCTGACGATTGTGATTGTCCGCCACCAAGTACGCTTCCCAAAATATCGTTAAGAGGATGTGATTGCTGTGATTGTGCTTGGTTTTGAGCACCACCAATGATGCCACCAAGAAGGTCGCCTAGACCACCCGCATTGACATTGTTTTGTTGTTTTTGCTGACCGATATAACCCATGATAACTGGTGCTAGCATCGCCAAAACTGGACCTATTTTGTCCATAGAAATACCAGTGTTTTGCGAAAGTTGATTTTCAACCGCTACTTTGTTACCACCGAAAATATGATCAAGGATCGAGTTGCCTTCAGCTTGTCTGTTAAGCGCTTGCGAGGGATCGTTAAGAATACTACCGTCATGGTCTTTATCTAAAGCATGATTAAGTGCTTCTGCTTCTTTAGCATCTTGAGATTTATTTCTAAGGTAAGAAATTACTAATGGCGCAGCAACTGCTAGTAATGCGATAATTTGATTTTTGCTGATTCCGAATTTGTTTTCAGCTTGTTCTGCAACTTGGTTGCTAGAGTTTCCTGTTAATAGATCTAATAAACTCATAGTGTTTTTATGTTTTTTTTTAAATTAGTATGATGAAGTTCGGGAATTTGTTAGCAATTAGTATTCCGTTTTATCCGACTTTTCTGTCCATTTTTTAAAGGTTTGTAAAGCTTCATCTCTTAACATCGAATACATCGGGATTTTTCGATTTTCGATTGCTAATGCTATTTCATCATATATTAAAGAATCATCAAAACCGATATTTTTTGCATCTTCCCGTGTGTTGGCGTAATATATTTTGTCAATTCTTGCCCAATAGATAGCGCTAAGGCACATAGGACAAGGCTCACACGAGGTGTAGATTTCGCAACCGGAAAGATTAAAATCATTGAGATATTTAGCTGCATTTCTAATCGCAACAACTTCTGCATGTGCAGTTGGATCTTTATCAACAGTGACTTTGTTGCTACCTTCGGCGATAATTTTACCATCTTTCACCACGACTGCGCCAAAAGGCCCTCCGCCAAGGTCTAGATTCTCAGAAGAGCAAGCGATGGCTCTATGCATAAATTCGGGATTCATAGTTATTTTGTTTTAGTTTTTAAAAATAGGAACATTGCTACAAGCTTCGCCGAACATCAAAGATTTAACCATTGGCTTAAGTTGTTCCACCAATTCGATGTAGGCATTATTCGGCATATCAACGTCGGAGCAACCCTTTACTAGAACACGTTTGTCTTTTAGTTCAGAGTAATCATAAGTTTTAATAGCGTTGTGCATCAACAGAACATTAAGATCTTCTAAATTTCCAAAAACCACTTTTTTGGTTGTGTCTGTTAATTTCGCTGCAATTAAAAAATACGCCCAAAGCGGAATAATAACATCTTCTGAGCAATAGATGTATACGTAAGCATCGCGATAATCTTCCGGATTGATCTTTTCTATTTTTTCACGATAATCTTTCTCGCGAAGGATAAGACCTTCATACAAAAAATCTTTTAGGTCGATTCCTATTTTTTTGCCTTTCGGCATCAAAGACGATAAATCAAAATTTACCAAACTCGTATTTTCTGCAACTTTATTTCTGATTTCGAATTCTTCTGACATGATATTATTTTTATCTTTACAACAAATTTACTTCAAATAATTGATTTTTGATTCATGTTAAAAAGAATCTGAAATCTAAATTTTAAAACCTTAATTCTACTTTGAAATACTACATTATAGCAGGTGAAGCCTCCGGCGATTTGCACGCAAGCAACCTTATGAAAGCCTTGAAAGAAAAAGATCAAAACGCTGATTTCAGATTTTGGGGAGGCAATTTGATGGCGGAGCAAGGCGGACAAATGGTGAAACATTATCGCGATCTTGCTTTTATGGGATTTTTGGAAGTGGTTCAGAATTTGGGCACGATTCTCAAAAATATTAAATTTTGTAAAAAAGATATTGCGAGTTACAAACCCGATGTTTTGGTTTTGGTCGATTATCCAGGTTTTAATCTCCGAATTGCAAAGTTTGCGAAGTCTTTAGGCATTCGCGTTGTCTATTATATTTCGCCTCAGCTTTGGGCGTGGAAAGAAGGTCGTGTCGAAACTATCAAAAAATATGTCGACGACATGATGGTTATTCTTCCATTTGAACAGGATTTTTATCAAAAACATCAAGTGGATGCACATTTTGTTGGACATCCGTTATTAGATGCAATTTCGGATCTACAACCAGTTGATGCAAAATTGTTTAAGTCTGAAAACGGACTCAATCAACAACCGATTATTGCATTACTTCCTGGAAGTCGTGAGCAAGAAATTGTCAAAATGTTGGAATTGATGTTGTCGGTTCGTGCTTACTTTAAAGATTATCAATTTGTTATAGCGGGTGCACCGAGCTTGCCGAAGTCTTTTTATGAGCAATTTGTAGACGAGGATGTTCATTTTGTATCGAACAAAACTTATGATTTGCTGCGTTGCTCGGAAGCGGCCTTGGTGACTTCTGGGACGGCGACTTTAGAAACGGCGCTACTCAATACGCCAGAAGTTGTATGCTACAGAAGTAGTAAAATCTCTTATGAAATAGCAAAACGCCTCGTCAAACATATTAAATACATCTCTTTAGTCAATTTGATAATGGATCGCGAAGTTGTTACGGAACTGATTCAAAATGATCTAAATACGACTAATTTGGTGAAAGAATTAAACAAAATATTAACCGGAAAAGAACGTGGTATTATGCTTTCTAATTATACCGAACTACGAAAAAAGCTTGGCGGGAAAGGCGCAAGTCAACATGCTGCGGATGTCATACTTAACATAAAATAATTTTTATTTTTACGACAAAAAAATCATTACTTTTAGTTTAAACAAAATCTAAAATAATGAATCATGTCTCGCCAGCCACTTTTTGTAACGCTACTGGCATATTGTCTTGGGATTCTACTTCAAGATCGATTTCGTTTTGAGATTTGGTTGGGGCTTTTGCTTTTTATAATTTTTACATTCATAATTCTTTTTTCTTTCATTATTAAAAAGGCATTTCTCGTTAAATTTCGAGATGTATTTTTAATTTTAAGTTTCTTTGGTTTCGGTTGTATCGTGCATTATTTCAACATTTCTGATTATCAAAAATTAGTTTTAAAAGGAAAACACGAAGTAATGTTTCAAGTTGAGAAAAAACTTAACTCCAATGAAACGTACAGAAAGTATCAAGCCAAGATTTTTAAAATTGATCATCGAAATTCCTCCGTTTCAATCGTTTTACAAATCCCCAAAAGTACAAAAGACTTAGATTTTAAACATGTTTATCAATCTAATCTTTATTTTTCTGAATTAAAATCTCCTCGCTACAATTTTCAGTTTGATTATCCACAATACCTTGAACGTCAAAAAGTTTCTGGTTTGGCTTTCGCTAACGAAAAT
Source organism: Soonwooa sp. T0.1_25 (assembly GCF_057652215.1). Classification (NCBI taxonomy): domain Bacteria; kingdom Pseudomonadati; phylum Bacteroidota; class Flavobacteriia; order Flavobacteriales; family Weeksellaceae; genus Soonwooa; species Soonwooa sp. T0.1_25. The sequence continues at coordinate 4,166 of NZ_JBYFBZ010000010.1, forward strand.
ATTCTACAAGCTTCAAAAAAGCAAATTTCTTTTGCTTACGAAATCAAACAAAAACGTTTGAGCGTTTTGCAAAGAATTAATACTTCACAACTCAATTCTCGTCACAAAGAATTTTTGAAAGGAATCATCCTTGCCGACCGGACTGGAATGGACGAAGTGACGGTTTCGGATTTTAATAAGTCTGGATTGGTGCATCTTTTAGCGATTTCGGGGTCTCATATGGTTATTATTTTCTGGTTGATTTTATTGACTTCTAAAACTATTTTTCCTTTAAAGTGGCGGAAAGTTGCGATTTGCATTGCTTTAATCGTAATTTGGTGTTTTGCAATTTTTATTGATTACGGAAGTTCTGTTGTTAGATCATGTCTGATGATTAGTTTTTATTATATGACAAAACTTTTGAATCGTCCTCCGAATCTCATTCATTCGATGGCGCTGTCGGCTTTTGTTATTTTGATTTGGGATTCTCAACAGATTTTCGATGTCGGTTTTCAGTTGAGTTATGTTGCTGTTTTTGGGATTTATTGGCTAAATCAACCAATTATAAAATGTTTTCCAGAACGAAATAATGTTATTTATAAGTTTTTCTTAGCGATTTTTAGTTTGTCACTTTCGGCACAATTAGCGACTTTGCCATTGGTTTTATATTACTTTCATCAATACTCCTTGGTATCAATTATCGCGAACTTGTGCATTATTCCGTTTTCAGAAATTATTATCATTTTCTCTTTATTGATGGTAGTTTTGTTTGCTTTTAATATTGAATTTAGTTGGCTAGATTTTATTTATGATTGGTTTGTAAACTATTTACTAAAAGCGATACATTGGTTCGCCGATTTTGATGTTTTATTTTTTAAAAATATTGGATTTAACCTTGTAGAAGTTGCTGCAGTTTTTATGATTCTATATTATTTGCGTTTTGTTTTAGTCAAACGAAATTTGAAATACTTTATCAATTTCGGTTTTAGTGTTTTGTTATTTTTAGGAATTAGATTTGGTTTTAACTTTTATCATTTTCAAAAAGATGAAATTTTAGAAATAGCTTCTTTTAAACGTAAAACTGTTTTAATAAAAGAAAAGTCGCAGGTTTTTGTAATAACAAAAGATGATGCTGACATCTCAAAAATTGAAAAATTTATTATTGATCCTTATTTAGCTTCATCACGAGCCGCAAAATATGATTTAATAAAAGTGCCTAAAGACAATGTTGGATTCACCTATCGTGGGAAATTTTACAAATTGAGCGACTAATCGGATTAATTATTTAGAAAGATTATAAACTACTTAATTCTGACATATCTCACGATGCCCAATCTTAACATTTTTTTAACTTTGTGCGTATTCAAAAAATAAAATTAGATTATGGCAGGATTTTCATCTTCGATAGGAAGAAAATATGCAATGGCACTATCGGCGTTTTTTTTGCTGGTTTTCTTGGTGATGCACCTTTTCACGAATATGCTATCTGTATTTAGTGTAAATGGTTTTAATCAGGCATCTTATTTTATGGGTTATAATCCATTCATTCAATATTTGATGCAGCCTATTTTGATTTTTGCGGTGTTTTTCCATTTTATTATGGGATTCATTTTAGAAGCAAAAAACAACAAGGCGAGACCTGTAAAGTATGACGTTAACGGCGCTGCTGCTAACTCTTCTTGGATGTCTAGAAATATGATTATTTCTGGATTGGTTATTTTAGCTTTCTTAGGGCTACACATGTACGATTTTTGGTTCCATGAGATCAATCACAAGTACATTCAAGGGAATATTGATGACATTGGAACAGAGAGATTCTGGATCGAATTGCATGAGAAATTCGCTGACCCAATTAAAGTTGTTATTTATGTAGTAGCTTTCATTTTGTTAGGTTTACACTTGGCTCATGGTTTCCAATCGGCATTCCAATCAGTGGGTGCAAGACATCCAAAGTATACGCCATTTATTAAAGCATTCGGAACTTGGTATGCTATACTAATTCCAGCAGGATTTATCCTAATTGCCATTTATCATTTTGTAACTCAATAATATCGTAAATAGAATGAGTAATTTAGATTCTAAAATTCCAGCAGGTCCTCTTAAGGACAAGTGGAGTAATCATAAAGCCCATATGAACCTTGTTGCGCCTAACAACCGTGATAAAATTGATATTATTGTTGTTGGTACAGGATTAGCAGGTGGTTCTGCTGCAGCTACTTTAGCTGAACAAGGTTATAACGTAAAAGCATTTTGTTATCAGGATTCTCCAAGAAGAGCGCACTCTATCGCTGCTCAAGGAGGTATTAACGCTGCTAAAAATTATCAAGGTGACGGTGACTCTATCTATAGATTGTTTTACGATACTATTAAAGGAGGTGACTACCGCGCAAGAGAGGCAAACGTGTATCGTTTAGCTGAGGTTTCAGGAAATATTATCGACCAATGTGTATCACAAGGTGTTCCTTTTGGACGTGATTATGGAGGTCAGTTAGATAACCGTTCTTTCGGTGGGGTTCAGGTTAAAAGAACTTTTTACGCAAAAGGACAAACAGGTCAACAGTTATTATTAGGTGCATATTCTGCAATGAGCCGCCAAATCGGTAAAGGTAGAATTAAAATGTACAACCGTCACGAGATGCTAGATCTTGTAATTGTTGATGGTAAAGCAAGAGGAATTATCGCAAGAAACCTCGTAACTGGTGAAATCGAAAGACATTCTGCACATGCAGTTGTTATCGCTTCTGGAGGTTACGGTAACGTATATTTCTTATCGACAAATGCGATGGGATCTAACGTTTCTGCAGCTTGGAAGATTCACAAAAAAGGGGCATATTTTGCAAACCCTTGCTATGTACAAATTCACCCAACTTGTATTCCAGTTCATGGGACGCAACAATCAAAATTAACTTTGATGTCAGAATCTCTTAGAAACTCAGGAAGAATCTGGGTTCCTAAAAACATTGAAGATTCAGTTGCCATCAGAGAAGGTAAGAAAAAAGCAAAAGATATCCCTGAAGCGGACAGAGATTATTACTTAGAGAGAAGATATCCTGCGTTTGGTAACTTGGTTCCGAGAGACGTAGCTTCTAGAGCTGGTAAAGAAAGATGTGACGCTGGTTACGGTATCGAAAATAACGACACTAAAGAAGGTGTATTCTTAGATTTCTCTACAGAAATCATGAAGAAAGGTAGAGAAGCTGCTATCGAAAAACACATTCATAATCCTTCAGAACAACAAATCTACGATCTTGGTAAAGCTTGGATTGAGGAGAAATATGGTAACCTTTTCGTAATGTACGAAAAAATTACTGCAGACAATCCTTATGAAACACCAATGAAGATTTATCCAGCTGTTCACTACACAATGGGCGGTGTTTGGGTTGACTATAACTTACAATCTACAATCCCTGGATGTTTCGTAATCGGTGAAGCTAACTTCTCAGATCACGGTGCTAACAGACTTGGAGCTTCTGCTTTGATGCAAGGTTTGGCGGACGGATATTTCGTATTGCCTTATACAATCGCAGATTATCTTTCGGCAGACATCAGAACTGGAGCGATTCCTACAGATTCAGCTGCTTTTGAAGCAACAGAAAAAGACGTTAAAGATAGAATCGATTATTTATTGAACAATAAAGGAACGCATTCAGTTGATCATTTCCACAAAAAATTAGGAAACATTATGTGGAATAAAGTTGGTATGGGAAGAACTCCAGAAGGTCTTAGAGAAGCGATTAAAGAAATCGAAGAAGTAAGAAACGAGTTCTGGAAGAATGTAAAAGTGCCTGGTTCTAACGACGAGATGAACCCAGAATTGGAAAAAGCACTTCGTGTTGCTGATTTCCTAGAGCTTGGTCAATTGATGGCTATCGATGCGCTTAACAGAAATGAATCTTGTGGAGGACACTTCCGTGAAGACCATTCTACACCGGATGGAGAAGCAGAACGTGATGACGTTAACTATAAGTATGTTGCTGCTTGGCAATATAACGGTCCGAACATTAACGACGAAATCATGCACAAAGAAGATCTTGTGTACGAAAATATCGAAGTTAAAACAAGAAGTTACAAATAATCTCCAACCAATAAATATAAAATTATGAGTGCAAAAAAAGGCTTAAATCTTACGCTGAAAATTTGGAGACAAAAAAATAATAAATCCAAAGGTCAATTTGAGACCTACAAAATATCTGACGTTTCTACAGATTCTTCTTTCTTGGAAATGTTAGACATTCTGAACGAGAATTTAATTAACGAAGGTAAAGAACCAATTGCTTTTGACCACGACTGTCGCGAAGGGATTTGCGGTATGTGTTCACTTTACATTAACGGTCGTGCGCACGGTCCAGACACAGGTATCACAACTTGTCAGTTACACATGCGTCACTTCAAAGATGGAGAAACTATCGTTATCGAACCTTGGAGAAGTGCGGCTTTCCCAGTAATCAAAGATTTGGTTGTTGATAGAAGTGCTTTCGATAGAGTTATGGCAGCAGGAGGTTTCATCTCTGTTAACACTTCTGGTAGAACAACAGATGCTAACAATATTTTGGTTCCTAAAGAAGATTCAGACAGAGCAATGGATGCTGCGGCTTGTATCGGATGTGGAGCTTGTGTGGCAACATGTAAAAATGGTTCTGCAATGCTTTTCGTTGGAGCAAAAGTTTCTCAATACGCTTTATTACCGCAAGGTCAAGTAGAAGCTAAGAGAAGAGTTCTAAACATGGTTACGGCTATGGACGAAGAAGGATTCGGAAACTGTTCTAACACTGGAGCTTGTGAAGTAGAATGTCCAAAAGGAATTTCTCTAGAAAACATCGCAAGAATGAACAGAGAATATATGTCTGCTTTTGTTGATAAAGGATAAGACAATTCTTACATATACAAAAACGCCTTTCAAATTTTTGAAAGGCGTTTTTTATTTTAAAATTAAATCTTAAAGATCAAATACATTCGGTCTTTTAACAACGATACAATCCTTTATCCAAAGTGTAAAAGCTAGTCCTAAATAGAATAAAAAGAAAATACCAGCAGTTGCAAAAGTGGAGTAGATGAAGAACACACGCAACTTAGAAACGGGTATTCCCAATTTGCTTCCCATTCTGGTCAAAACCCCAAACCATTCTCTCTCAAAGCGGTGACGTATATTGTCAATCATGTTTTAAAATCTTAAATCCGACACCGCAATTTAAGCATTTTTTTTCGATGCAGTTGTCGCGATAGTGTTGCAGAAAAGCTTGCGATTCCAAAGCCGAATTTATTGGAATTTGCAAGTCTTTCCAATGGTCGATAATTTGATTTTTTTCGTGTTTTAGATTTTTATAAAAGTCGATAATTTGATCATTAATATCTTCATCTTCGGTAAAGTAATATTTAATAGGCAAAAAAACATTGAGGATTATTAAATCTATAAAATCTTTGGAAAGCACTGTCGAATGTTCTTTTGTTTGTTTTGAAATTTGATAATGTGTTTCCCAATATTCTGAGCTTTTTACTTTTTCTAAAATTGAATAAAAATCTTCTATACTTTTCGAGGATATTATTTTCGAAAATATATGTGCTTCTTGATGTATTAAAACCGATAATTGCGACAAACGAATTGTGGGAAAATTGGGTGGTCGCATTTTTGAAAATTTTGGATTAAACTTCAAGCCGCTTAACTTAAATTTTGAAACCAAAAAATGATATTCTCGTTGCCAAATTTTTGTTTGTTCATCAATGTTTTCTGTAATATTTAAAAGTCCAGAAGTTCCTAAAAGCAAAGCTTCCAAACTTGTTTGATTCGCTCTTGTTTTGTTTAAAATATTAAAACCTAAATAGGAAATCATTTCGCTAAACAATTCAGAATTTACTTTTAAACCAAAACCATAAGCTAGTTGTTCCAACAAGACTTGCTCTTTGTTGTTTTGAGTGTTTTTTAGTCGTTCAAAAAAGAATTGTCGCTTTCTTTCAAGCTTTTCTAGAAGTTTTTGCTCAGCGAAAAATAAAGGAATATCATTTGGTTTTATAAGTTTTTCACAAGCGATAAAATCAAACGGATTGTCATTTAGATTAATGAGTTTATTTAAAACCGATTCCGAAACATAATTTTTCAGTTCTAGACAAGGTATATTTTTTTGCTCTAAACTTTCGATATCGCAATCATCAAAATAGACGACATGAAGAATTAAAGAATCATAATGATTGCTCTTTTCATGCTGATGAAGATACCAATCCGAGCTTTTGATATGAATTTCGATGTTGCCTACAAAAGTGGTATTTTGATATTTAATCTTCGCCAAAGAAAAATCTGGTCCTTGGTCATAATTCCATTTTCCAAAATCTAAAACTTCGATGGGAAAACCTTTTGTACATCGAAATTCTAAATTTGAAAACAGCTTTTTGCTCCAAATATATTGCAAAATGTGTTCGTTCATCATGGTATTTTAGCTTTGTGTTTCATAAAGTTACATATTATTTTTATGAATTTCTTTTTAATTAAGTTTTAAAAAAGTAAAATGATACCTAAAGTTCCATAGATTGTTAAATATGAAGTTTAAAAATTGAAAAAATTACGCTAATTTCGCAGTCATATAAAAACCGATAACACAAACAGATGAGAGAAATTGCAAGCATTTTTAAAACTTTTTTTGCGTATTTAATTCGCCCCCAACTTTATCCAGAGCTTTTCAGAAAAATTTATAAAAACATTTTTCAGCGACAAGCGGCTTTCAAAGGCAAAGATAGCGCAGAAGAGTGGTGCCGTTCTTTGGCGATAAGTCAAGATGATGCGATTAAAAATGTACTTAATTTTAAAGATTATCAATCGCTTAATAGTCTTTATCCTGAAATCATGAAGCAGGCTTCTGAAACCGAAAAAAGCTGTCCGATCAAAATGGGAGGTGCTGGTGCATTGGATTTAATTTATTATTTAAACGAATATACTTCAGCAAAAAATTCAATAGAAACTGGCGTTGCTTATGGTTGGTCTTCATTAGCTGCGTTGTTGTCATTACATAAAAGAAATGGCACATTGTACAGCTCTGATATACCTTATTTAGCGCAAAATGGTGATAAATATGTTGGTTGCGTTGTTGCTGATCATCTTCGTCCAAATTGGAAACTTTTCCGTTTTGCAGATAAAGAGTCACTTCCAAAGATTTTTGCAGAGCAAAATGAATTTGATTTTATGCACTATGACAGTGACAAGTCTTATAATGGTAGAATGTGGGCATATCCTATTCTGTGGGAGAAACTGAGAAAAGGCGGTATCCTAATGAGTGATGACGTGTCGGATAATGCTGCGTTTATGGATTATTGTGTAAAGAAAAATCTAAAGCCGCATATTGTTGGATTCGATGATAAATATGCAGCTTTTGTGATTAAATAATTACTTTTTAAGAAGCTTATTATAAAGCGCAATATACTGCGGAATTATATTTTTGATATCAAATAGTTCCGCATTTTCTTTGGCATTAAGTTTCATTTCTGCTAAAAGTTTTTCATCAGAAAGCAACTCGATCGCATATTTTGTCATAGACTCAACGTCGCCAATATTTGCTACGAAGCCAGTCTTTCCATTAATGTTAACTTCCGGTATTCCACCTGCGTTACTACTGATAACTGGTACGCCAGCCGCCATTGCTTCCAAAGCTGCAAGTCCAAAACTTTCTTGTTCTGATGGCAACAAAAAGACATCTGCCAATTTCAAAATTCGTTGTAAATCATCAACTTTTCCTAGAAGTCTAATTTTAGTAATCAATTCAGGATTGTCACTTAGAAAGTTATTGATGACTTCCATATCAGGACCTTCGCCGATAATGACCAATTTAGAATTTATACTTTTTTCAACATTTTTAAATATTTCTAAAACGTCCTGAATTCGCTTTACTGGTCGTAAATTAGAAACATGGATTAAAATCTTTTCACCTTTATTTGCGAATTGATCACGACAACAAATATTTTCCACATCAAAAAGTTTGTTGTCAATAAAGTTATTAATCACTTGAATTTCCTTTTTAATATGGAAATTTTTAAGCGTATCTTGCTTCAAACTTTCTGATACTGATGTAATCGCATCTGATTGATTTATTGAAAATTCAACAGCTTTGTTGTAACTTGGGTGTTGCCCAACCAAAGTAATATCCGTCCCGTGAAGTGTCGTAATTAACGGAATATCTTTATTGTCTTCCTTCAACATTTGCTTGGCATAAAACGCAGAATATGCAAACGGAATCGCATAATGTGCATGCAAAATATCCAAATCATAAAGTTTTACAACCTGATAGATTGTCGATGATAACGCAATATCATAAGGTGGGAATTTGAAAAGAGGATAATTCTCTACTTGTACTTTATGGAAGAAAATATTGGCGCGCGTCATGTCCAATCTTGCTGGTAAATTCGAACTTATAAAATGTACTTCGTGACCTTGGTTGGCGAGGATCATTCCCAATTCTGTTGCGACGATACCACTTCCACCATAAGTTGGGTAGCATAAAATTCCTATTTTCATTGTATTATTTTGTGGTGACAATTTATCAAAATTATTAAAGCGATGTTATTGTTTTCTACAATTTCGCTCATTGATAAATTCCGTTTTTTAAGTTGAATTTATTTAGTTTCTAAAGTCGTTCCTGCACCAAATTGCCATGTGTCATTAACTAAAACAGGAAGTCTACCAGAAATTTTAGTTTTGCCAGTTAGACCATTAACACTAGCTTTTTGCGAATCGTCGTTGTTTTCGTAAGATACCAAAACCGTCGAAATATTCTTAGTATCCAAATCTCGTAAAGCATACGGACTCCCAAAAATACCAAGAATTACTTGATTGGTTTTTGCCGCTTTTACAATCGTTTGTTTCGATGTTTCGGAAATTTTGTAAGGCTTGTAAGCTGTGCTATTATCCTTATGAATTCCTATGATTAACTTCGAGTTTTTAGGAAGTTTGCTTAATTGAGAAGTCGTGATAACTTCAACATTAAGATTATTTTTTAAACTATTTGCGAAAGTGTTGTAAGGCGCTTCTTCTAAAGGTAGATAATAGATTTTATCGTTTGATTTCAATGGAAGAAGTTGCTTATCGTCTTTTAAAAGTGTTAAAGCATTTTCATAAAGATTTTGTACCAATTGTTGGTGCGAAGCGTTATTGATGTCTGCAATAATATTTTCTGGATTTTTATTTTCGTATTTATTTAAACCTAAATAATATTTCGTTAAAAGAATTTTTTTAACACTTTCTTCCAAACGATCTTTTGAGATTTCTCCTTTTGAAAGTCCTTCAGCAATAAGACGTTTTCCTTCTTTAACACCTTGCGAGAAAAGCATAATATCGTTGCCCGCTTTAAAGGCTAAAGCATCCAGTTGTCCAGGTTGATAACGGTTGGCGACAGCGCCCATATTAAGAGCATCTGTAATTATCAAACCTTTGTAACCAAGTTTATCTTTAAGTAAATCTGTGATAATACTTTTTGAAATAGAGGCAGGAACATTGGCTTCTTTTTCTAAAGCAGGAACATAAAGATGCGCTACCATAACGCCGCCGATTCCTTCTTTTATTAAGTTTTTATAAGGCGCTAATTCTATTTGATCAAGTCTATCGATTTTATGATCAACAAGCGGTAAATCGTAATGAGAATCTGCACTTGTGTCGCCATGTCCAGGGAAGTGCTTTATCGCGGCAAGTATGTTATTGTCTTGTAAACCATAAGAGTACGAACTCGCTTTTTTAATTACATTATTAACATCCGAACCAAAAGAGCGATTCCCAATAATCGGGTTACTTGGGTTGGTATTAACATCGACAACTGGCGCAAAATCCCAATTGATGCCCATTCGTTTGCAGTCAGCGGCGATTTTTGCAGCCATGTCATAGACTAGCTTTTCGTCTTGGATGGCACCTAAGGTTATTGCCCAAGGGAATTTGTAAGCTTTCGCAATTCTTTGGAAAAGTCCCCATTCGGCATCCATACCAATCATCATTGGTACTTTTGACCTTGATTGGAATTCGTTAACCAAATTAATTTCCATCGCAGCATCATCTTGCATTAAGATAAGTCCGCCGATTTGTTCTTTGGTTACTAAATTTCTAATTTCTTGGATGTGATCAATGCCTTTGTTAGTGTATAATGCGACAATGAAAAGTTGTCCTAGCTTTTGGTCGTCAGAAAGTTGATTGTAGGTTTTGTCAACCCATTCTTTAGCCCTTTTTGTATCATCTTCGCTAATGTTTTTAGGAACATATTGCGCTTTATTAAAAATTGAACCAAAAATTGTGACTGCTAGAATTAACCTTTTCATTTTTTCCTTATCTAAAAATTAAGTGAGTATAAAGATATACCTTCATTTTTTATTAAAAAAGATTTGTGGTACATATTTTGCGAGCAATTGTTTAACGAATAAATTTTAAAACTATGAAAAAGTATTTGACTATATCAGCATTTTCTCTTTTTGCTTTTGGGACAGTAGTTAGCTGTACAACAGATAGAGAGGTCATCCAAGAAGTTCCAACGCCTGTTGATTATCCTCAAGTTTATGATTTAAAGGGAATTAATTTCACAAACGGAAATAACTCATATCGACAAAGTTTTACTAAGCCAATGTTGGATCAAGATTTTGTACTTATTTTTAGAAAGGAAGGAAGTCTTAATAACGGTAAGCCAATTTGGGGAGCGATACCAAAAACTATTTATTTAGCAAATAATCAAGAGGTTAATTACGATTTTGATTATTCCGTTAACGATTTTACAATCTATGTTGAATCGACTTATGATTTAAGTACAACGCCGGAGTATTCTCAAAATCAGACATTCAGGGTAGTGCTTGTTCCTGCTGAGTTCGGTAAAGGTGCTAACGCAGATTTATCAAAAATGAGTTACGACGAAGTTATCCAGCGTTACAAAATTGATGATTCTAAAGTAGTCGGCTTAAAATAAAGTAACACTTAGAAAAAAAGCGAGAAATAATTTTCTCGCTTTTTTATTATTTATAAATCTTTGTCGTTAAGAAGATGACCGAAGAATTCTTTTTTTGTTTTAAGATAAGAAGAGCTGTTTTCGTTCGCCTCAATCTGCAATGGTATGCGTGAGTTTAGTTTGATATTGCTTTCCTCAACATATTTTAGCTTTTCTGGATTGTTGGTCATTAAGTTGACTTCCTTAATCCCTAAAATATTTAAAATCTCTATCGCCACATCAAATTTTCTTCCATCTGCTGGAAGCCCTAATTTTAGGTTCGCCTCAACGGTGTCAAAGCCTTTTTCTTGTAGCGCGTAAGCTTTAAGCTTGTTAATGATCCCAATATTACGGCCTTCTTGTCTTAGGTATACAACAACGCCACCATTTTTATCTATATAAGAAAGTGCGGCATCTAGTTGAGGTCCACACTCACATTTTAAAGAATGGAAAACTTCACCCGTGATACATTCTGAATGGAATCTTACATTAACCGCTTTAGAAAAATCTGTATTGTTAGCAATAATCGCCATATGAGGCATCCAATCGTCATCGCGATCAGAAAAAGCTACGATTCTGAAGTTGCCCAACTCTGTCGGTATATGTGCTTCAGCTTGAATTTTGAGCATGGGTTTTAGAAAGTTTATTAGTTGGAGCTAACTGTAGTTTGCGATTCGCTTTTTTCAACAGCTTCCAAAAGACTGATATTAGTTTTGATTTTAACTAGATATCGGTTAAGGACTTGGTCGTCATCAGTTTTAAGATGCTTTCTAAGTTTTTGGATGCTTTTGTAATTGTCTTCGAAAGATTTTAAGGATTTCTTCTTTTCTTTATCATTAGACGTTTGGATAGCGTAAAGATAATTTATCAAATTTTGTTTTAACTCTCTTACTTGATTGTTAACCGCAACATTTTTAAACTTCGGAAAAGTAGATACTAAGTTAGAAATTGTGGAACTATAAGTAATCCTTTCCGGAGAGACATTTCTTTCGGTAGCTAAGGGTAAATCTGATGAAAAAGTATTTTCTGCATAGAAGCCTGTCTCACTCGAGCAAGAACTAAGTCCTAAAGAAAATATGACTAATAAAAATCCAATCCAGCGAATCATTTTTTTTGTGCTTTTTGATATAAGATTGGGTTAAGAGATTCGTCATTATACATTTTCATCTGCTTATACGTTTTCATCTTAACATCACCGTTTTCAATATCAATCAACAATTGGTCTATCGCAGTCATGAGGTCTTTTTTCTGTTCTAGCAGTACATTTAACTTTGCAGAACATTTGGCAACATGTTCAGCGGAAGCATCCTCTCGGATAACTTCTTGATGCATGTGGTATATTTTTAATGCTAAAATCGATAATCTGTCAATCGCCCAAGCTAGCGTTTCAGAGTTGATTTTTGCATCATTTTTCGGAGTGATATTTTTGAACTTCTCCAGGAACCAATCATCAATGTTTTCTACTAAATCTGTTCTTTTTTGATTAGAGGAATCGATACGACGTTTTAGTTGTAGAGCGTCAACCGGATTGATGTTCTCATCACGGATAATATCCTCCAAATGCCATTGTACGGTGTCAATCCAATTCTTTGTATACAAAAAATGTTCCAAGCTTGAAGTTTGGAACGGATTGTTTTCTAAAGTATCGACGTGGTCTAATTGATGATAGTCCTTAATCGACTGATTAAAGATATCCCAAGCCTTTTCTACAAAATTCATTTGCTAGTTGTTAGTCGCAGAATTATTGTTATCAGGCTTTTTGTCTTCCTCTTTTACAGCATCTTTGAATTCTTTAATTCCTGAGCCTAAACCTTTCATCAATTCAGGGATTTTTTTACCTCCGAATAATAATAAAAGTACTAAGGCAACGATTAAGATGTGTTGCCAAGAAATTGCTAATATGGCTAATGAATGATACATTTTTTACGTTTTTTGATTTGACAAAGTTACGTTATTTTTTAATATGATACCCAACCCATTGGATCGACAGGACTTGTCCCATTCCAAATTTGGAAATCTAATGTGTAAGAACCATCTAGACTTGTTGTAATTTCTCCAATTTGTGTTCCTGCAGAAACAGTTTGGTTCGATTTTACATACACGTTAGACAGATTAGAATATACTGTAAAATAATTACCGTGTTTTACCATAACAGTTTTGGTTCCACCGTCAACAATAACAGTTGATACCACGCCTGGGAATACGCAACGTGCTTTTGTACCAGCACTTACAGCGATTTTAATACCATTGTTTTCTTCCCAAATATTTTTAAATACAGGGTGTTGTTGACGTCCAAAACGATGTGTAATATTTCCTCTCTCTACTGGGAAGCCAATTCTTCCCTTACTCTCCGCAAAATTGCTACCTGCCGTTACACTACCCACGCCAAACGCCTTCATTGTTTTAGTTTCGACAGCCTGTTTTTCCTCGTCTTTTTTCTTGTCAAGGGCAGCTTCTGCCGCTTTCGCAGCAGCTAGACGATCTTCCGCCGCTTTGGCTCTAGCTTTTGCTTCGTTAGCTTCTTTTTCTGCAATTATTCTTCGAGCTTCCGCTTTGGCGTCAGACTCTGCTTTGGCAGCTTCGTCAGCTCGTTTTTTCTCATCCGCAGCTTTTTTAACAGCCAACTCTCTTGCTTTACGAGTTTCCTCTTCTAGGGCTTTACGTTCTCTCTCTAGAGCTTCGGCTTTAGCTTTATTTTCTGCGTCAATTCTGGCTTTTTCTTTAGCCGCAGCAATCATTGCTTGACGTTTACGTTCTTCTTCTGCCTTTTTCTCAGCTTCCGCTTTGGCTTTGGCTACACGAATTTCTTCATTAATGATAGCTCGAATTTGACCTTCTAAAGATTTTTGTTGCGTTTGTTTTTGTTTTAACTCGGCGGTTAATTTTGTTTCGTTTTGTTTAAATTCAGCAAGAAGCGCCTCCTTTTGACCTCTTTCAATTTCGATAGTTGCTAGTTCTTTCTTTTGGTTAAGGAGAAGATTGTCCTTTTCACCAACAGCTTTTTGTTTTTTAGCAATGTTTTTTTGAATTTCGTTTGCTTTGTCGTTGATTTCCGCAGCTTTACGTTGTTGATATTCCGAATATTGTTTTAAATACTGGATACGACGCAAAGCTTCTCCCATGCTTTTTGATGAAAGGATAAAGATTACTTTATTCTGTACGCCTTTGTTTTTGTATGCTTTTACCAAAATTGCAGCGTAATCTTCGCGCAATTTTCCGAGTTCGCGTTTGTTTTTGTTGATTTCAAGCTGAGATCTATAGATGTCATCTTCTATAAAGCGCTTTTCTTTTTGAGTGTTGTTGTAAGATTTTTCTCTAAGAGAAATTTTTTGATTAACAGCATTAAGGTATGCTAACGACAATTTTGATTCGTTTTTAGTCTTAGCTAAATCTGCGTTAATGTTTGCGATTTGCTTCTTAATTTCAGCGTTTTGCTTCTGTAGCTGTTCTTTTGTATTTTGGCCGAAAATGCTTCCGAAAAATAAAATGCTTAGTAAAAAACTAATCTTCTTTATCATTTAATCGCGGTCTTTTTATAATTATTTGGCACCGAATATGGCGTTGCCATTTTGGAAAAATCAAATTTCGTGTTTTCGATTAATATTTGGTCTGTTTTCTTAGCTTTTATAATTATTTTAACGTTTTTTGGGAACGAATTTCCTTCAAAATTTTCCCAATTGTTATAATAAACTTCAAGTTGATCTTGATTGCTTAAATTATTAAGCGTAACTTTTGTTAAATTAAATTCACTAGAATAATCACTTTTTACTGTGTATTCCGTTTTCTTACCGTCGACATTTATTTTAATATTATTTTTAGACGATAAAGTATAACCTTGAGCGTTTTGAGTTAATTCAAAATCTTTTTCGTTAATTGGAATAAAAGTTTTTCCTAAGATTAAATTTTGCAAGGCTTGATAATCAATAAAATTGACTTTTAAAAGATTATTTAAATAAGAAAAATCTGAATCGATATAAGTTTTGTTGTAGGATTCATAACCCTTTACACCTTCAGGCGTCGCAATACCTCGAGCAACATTAATAAATAAAGCCGTCAAATTCATCCATGTTTTTTGACCATTTTCAATATAAATAGTTGCATTAAGTGTCGGAATAAAACTTCCGTTTTCAACATTAATTTTGCTATTGATTTTTACTTGTTCAAAAGTTGCCTTTTCGGTTACTTTATTAAAAAATGCCGAATTAGATTTGATAGGTTCTGTAGTGCTTATCGGTGTAGAATTGCTTTCTGTAACAGTTTTTTGAGTGTGACAAGAGGTTAGCGCAATCGCTGAAAATATGATGATTCCTAAATTTTTCATTTTCTAAATTTTAGATAGGCTTTGCAAAATTAACGCCAACAGGCTATAAAATATTTTGAGATCTAACTTCTAAAAATAATTAGACGCTAGATCTCAAAAAGTTATATGATTATTTTTTTAATCTTTCGAAAGGAAATCCAATACCGAATAATCGCCCAAAGAAATTTCTCTTGCTACACCATAATATTGCGCAGAGTTGCCAATCATAGAGTTAGAAAGGTTGCCATGATCGATAACCGTTTTTTCTTGGATTAATGAATTGTCAATGTTTGAGTTGATAACTTTTGTCCCGTTTCCTAGAGAAACATTAGGTCCAATTTTGGAATTACTAATCTCCACATTTTCACCAATAAAACAAGGAGGAATAATTAGAGAACTTACGATTTTTGCAGAACTTGGGAATTGCCCCATCGACTCTTTCTCGTATCGAAGAATCTTGCCATTGGTCTCGACAGTTGCATTTTTGTTACCACAATCCATCCAATCATCAACTTTTCCTAAAGAGAACTTAGCGCCTTTTTGACGAAGGTTTTCTAAAGCTGTCGTTAATTGATATTCGCCACCTTCTTTAATACCATTATCCATGATATAGTTGATTTCAGACATTAATTTTTCTGCACTATTAAAGTAATAAATACCGATAATTGCTAAGTCTGAAACAAATTGTTGTGGCTTCTCAACGAAGTCGGTAATAAAGCCATATTCATCTAATTTTACAACGCCAAAAGCTGATGGATCCTCAACTTTTTTAACCCAAATAACACCGTCAGAATTGGTGTCTAATTGGAAGTCTGCACGGAAAAGTGTATCTGCAAAAGCTACGACAACATTGCCTTGCATAGAATTTTCGGCACATTTAATAGCATGAGCAGTTCCTAGAGGTTCATCTTGTGTATAGATACTTCCCTTTGCACCTAGGTTTTCAGCAATTTTAACCAAAGAAGCTTCAACTTCTGGCCCAAAATCCCCAATAATAAATGCAATTTCGTCAATTTTTTCACCTGCTACTTTTGCGATGTCTTCAACTAATCTTTGTACGATTGGTTTTCCTGCAATTGGGATAAGAGGTTTAGGAACAGTTAATGTGTGTGGACGAAGTCTAGAACCCCGTCCAGCCATTGGAACAATAATTTTCATTATAAAAGAGTGTTTTGTTTTAGTTAGTAATTTTTATATGTTTTTGACAATTCGCCAAATGTAAAAATATAAGTTTTGTAAAGCAAGTTTACAGCTTTAATATTTAGTAATGCATTGTATTTTAGAATAATTAAATTTTCTTACGACGAAGTTTTGAAAGAAACATATCTTTTTCGCTATAAAGAACAATCGCTAAAAAGACAATGAATAGGCTGTTACTTAGCCAAATATTATAATCCAAATATTTAACAATAACAAAGCTGAATACGCACAAAAGTAATAGTACAAAACTCATTTTCTTCATTCGGTAAGGGATTGGATAATACTTTTGCCCAAGAAGATAAGATGTAATCATCATGACAACGTATGCTCCAAAAGTTGCCCATGCTGATCCAATCATACTGTGATAATACATTAGCGCTAGATAATTTAACCCAATGTTTATCCCTGCGCCGAGCCACGAGATAATTGTACCAACGCCTGTTCTGTCTGTGACTTTGTACCAAGTCGAAAAATTATAGTAAATCCCGAAACAAAGGTTAGCAATAACGATTATCGGAATGATGTCAATCGCAATCCAATAAGATTTGTTTGGGATAAACATTATTTTTAACCAAGAAATATTTGCGATAATTCCGAGTGCGACAATTGATGCAAAGAATGCAAAATATTCCGCAACTTTTGCGTATGTTTTGGTGGCATCGCCTTTGTCCATTTGTTTGAAGAAAAAAGGTTCGATTCCCATTCGATAAGCTGTTACAAATAGTGTCATCAAAACAGCCAATTTATAACAACCACCATAAGCACCAGCTTCGACCTCGGAGATGTGGTTTCGTTGTATGGTTTTGTCAAAATTTTCATTGACCATAAAGGCAAGACCAGCTAACATTAATGGGAAAGAATATTTAATCATTCTTCTAAAAATCGGAACAACAAATTGGAATCTAACTTTTAAAATAATAGGTAAAAGTAGAATGAAACCTAAAACACTTCCAACTAGATTACTAAAGAAAGGGAAGTCTACATTGTGATTTAGTCCCAAATTTTTTGAAAAACTTTCTGGAATCCAAAAGAAAAGTGCCGCTGTAAAGACCGCTTGAAATACGGACTGAATTACACGAACCACCGAGTATTTTATCGGCATGTTATTAAACCTAAGCCATGCAAAAGGGATAACTAAAAGTGTGTCAAAAAAAGCGATTAATGCAAACCATCGGATGTATTCTGGGTTATTGCTGTAGCCCCAATAATCTGCTATTGGTTGATTAAAAATATAACACAGAATTAAAAATATAGTTGAGGTTCCAAACAAAAACCAAAACGACGTATTGAACGTTTTTTTCTCTTGACCTTCTTCGGCTGAAAATCTAAAATAAGCGGTTTCAAATCCAAAAGATAAAACAATGTTTACGAAAGAAATGATGGCATAAAGCTGCGTAAACATCGCAAAACCTTCATTCGGAATTTTGTAAATCAAAAGCGGATTTAGGATAAACAAAATAATCCTCGGTGCAATAGCGCCGATGCCGTAGATTAATGTTTGCGTTAAAAGTTTCTTATACAAAACTGAAAATTTTTTGCAAATGTAAGTTATTATTGAATTTCCGAAACTTTATTTTTTAGGTTTCGACGACATGTAAAAAATTAATTTTTCGCCTTTTACAATTTCGGAATGTTTTAAAATAAAGTCTTTGATTTCTTTTCCGTTGAGTAAAACTTTTTCTAGATAAACATTCTTTGGACGTTGATTAATTGCTTCGATTTCAAAAAATTTTCCATTTTCTAAATTTAAAATCGCATGATCAACCGCAGGACTTCCAATCGAATAATCTTCGGAAACTGGCGCCACTGGATAAAAACCAAGCGAGCTCAAAATATACCAAGCACTCATTTGTGCCGTGTCATCATTTCCGCCCAAGCCATCAGGTGTTGCTTTGTATTGCATTTCCAAAATATGACGAACTTGTTGCTGTGTTTTGCAAGCTTGATCGGCAAAATTGTAAAGATAAGCAACATGATGTGCAGGTTCGTTTCCATGAACGTAACCGCCGATAATTCCTTCTCTTGTGATGTCTTCAGTATCTGCAAAGAATTTGTCGGGCAAATGCATGCTGAAAAGTTCATTCAGTTTTTCGCCAAATTTCTTTTTGCCACCCATCGCTTCTATTAAACCTTTTGGATTTTGCGGAAAGAAGAAACTCTAGTTCCAAGAATTTCCTTCGATAAAGCCTTGTCCATGTGTTTCCAAAGCATCAAAATCTTTTTTAAAAATTCCGTTTGCTAATTTTGGACGCATAAAACCTGCACTTTTATCATAAACATTTCTCCAGTTTTCAGAGCGTTTGATGAATTGATTATAAATTTCCGTTTCGCCCAAATGTTTCGCTAATTACACAATTGCCCAATCGTCATAGGCATATTCCAAAGTGTTAGAAACCGAAGTTCCATTTTTCTCTGTTGAGATAAAACCTTTGTCGATATACTCGCAAATGCCTTCTTAGTCACGGTTGTCTGCTGTTGCAACGCAAGCCAACAAAGCCGCTTTTGCATCACCTGAATAATTATCTTTGATCATCGCGTCCGAAACAACGCTAACGCTGTGATAACCGCTCATACACCAGTTTTCGTTGGCATAGTGCGACCAAATTGGGAACATTTTTAACGAAAATTGATCGTGATGTGCCATCATCGATTTGACCATATCATTATTTCGTTTTGGCTGAACAATATTGAAATAAGGATGCAAAGCATGGTACGTATCCCAAAGTGAAAAAGTAGTATAGTTTGTGAATCCATCGGCTTTGTGAACGTTTTGCTCAAGTCCTTTGTACTCGCCATTGACATCCATATAAGTCGTTGGATTGATAAAAGTGTGGTACATCGCCGTGAAGAAATTCGTTTTCTCAGTGTCAGAGCATTTTATCACAATTCGATTAAGTTCTTTATTCCAATCTTGTTGGGCTTTTTCTTTTATTTGGTTAAAGGAAAGATTGCCAACCTCTTGTTTTAAATTGTTCGAAGCATTGGCTTGGCTAACTGGCGAAATTGCCAATTGTACTTCGATAGCTTCATTTTCTTGAGTGTCAAAATCAAAATACATTTTCAGATTTTTGCCAGCGATTTCGGGGAAGTTTTTAGTTGGGTCAAATTTTCTCCAAAATACGCCATAAACTTGTTTTCCGTCAAAATTCTTTTGACCGTAAGATTTAAAAGGTTTTGAAAATTTCATGACAAAATAAACGGTTCGTGTACGCGGCCAACCGTTGGTTTGAAGATAACCGGTGATGGTATTTCCGTTTTCGACACGAACATAGGTCCAAACATTTTTGCCATCATAATTGTAGATTCCAGCCATCAAATCTAAGATGATATGCGCTTGATCCGATTTTGGGAAAGTATAACGCTGCACGCCAACACGCGTTGTAGCCGTCATTTCTGCCAAAATATTATAGTCATCCAATTTTACTTTGTAATATCCCGCTTCGGCAACTTCGGTATTGTGCAAAAAGCGACTTCTGTAACCTGACTCAGGTTTGTCCGCCGTTCCTGGATTTAATTGAAGTTTGCCAACAGTTGGCATCACTAAAAAATCGCCCAAATCCGAATGACCTGTTCCACTAAAATGCGTCGAGCTAAAACCTGTTATCGTTTTGTCCTCGTAGCGATAACCTGCACAATATTTGTAAACTTCGCCATTGTATTTGCCGTTTAGCTCATAAGAAATCGAATCGGTTTCAGGACTTAGTTGCACAGCTCCAAAAGGCGTTGTTGCGCCAGGATAGGTGTGTCCCATTTTTTCGGTGCCAATTAATGGATTGACAAATTTGACAAGGTTTTCCATTTTTTGAGCGTTGGTTAAACCTGTAATAGCGATTCCCAGTGCTAAGGATATTTTTTTGATTAACATTAATTAGTTTTAAAGAAGCAATTTAGCTAAATAAATCTTTTTAAATATTCTAAATTTGTAGTGTTGAGTACAGAACTAAGAATCAAGAGCCAAGATTTTTATCTGATGTCTATAATCTGAAATTTAATATCTAAATAAATAAAAGTGAAAAGTCTTATCAAGAATGCTAAAATCGTCAACGAAGGTCAAATCTTCGAAAGTGATTTGCTAATCGAAAATGATTTAATTTCAAAGATTGCTAAAAATATTCCCGAATCCGAAGCGGACAAAGTGATTGATGCAACTGGGAAATATCTTTTGCCAGGTGTCATTGATGACCAAGTGCATTTCCGCGAGCCAGGATTGACGCATAAAGGCGATATCGCTTCGGAATCCAAATCGGCGATTGCTGGCGGTGTAACCAGTTTTATTGATCAACCGAATACAGTACCGAACGCGGTTACACAAGAATTATTGGAAGAAAAATACAAATTGGGCGCCGAGAAATCTTATGCCAATTATTCGTTTTCGATGGGCGGAACAAACGATAATTTGGAAGAAGTTTTAAAAACAAATCCAAAAAATGTGTCGGCAATCAAATTGTTTTTGGGGTCTTCAACAGGAAATATGTTGGTGGACAATCCCGAGACTTTGGAGAAAATTTTTAGTTCAACCAAAATGTTAATTTGCGTTCATTGCGAAGATGAAGACACCATAAAAGCGAATACTGAAAAGTATAAAGCCGAATATGGAGACGATATACCTGTAAAATTTCATCATTTGATAAGAAGTGAAGAAGCCTGTTACAAATCTTCTTCAAAAGCAATCGAGTTGGCGCAAAAAACGGGTGCAAGATTGCATATTTTCCATTTATCAACGGCTAAAGAAACGGCTTTGTTCCGAAATGATATTCCTTTAAAGGATAAAAAAATTACTGCGGAAGTTTGTGTTCATCATTTGACATTTACCAATGACGATTACGAAACCAAAGGTTCTTTGATCAAATGGAATCCGGCGGTGAAAACTCAGGCTGACAAAGATGGACTTTGGGAAGCGCTTTTGGATGACCGAATCGACGTTATTGCAACCGACCACGCGCCACATACTTGGGAAGAAAAACAAAATCTATACACAAGTTGTCCATCTGGAGCGCCTTTGGTGCAGCATTCTTTACCGATTATGTTAGAAAATTACCACAAAGGAAAGATCTCTTTAGAAAAAGTGGTGGAGAAGATGTGCCACAATCCTGCGATTTTGTTCGAGGTTGATAAAAGAGGTTTTGTAAAAGAAGGTTACAAAGCGGATTTGGTTTTGGTAGACATGGACAATCCGTGGACAATCGAGAAAGACAATATTTTGTACAAATGTGGTTGGAGTCCGTTAGAAGGTACAAATCTAAAATCTAAAATTATCCAAACCTTTATCAATGGTCATTTGGCATACGATAACGGCGTTTTCTCAGAAGAAAAACATGGCGAAAGATTGGAGTTTGATAGATAAGAAATCACGAATCACTTTGCTGATCTTAGGATTGGTATTCATCGGTGATTTATTGTTCATCGTTTTGGAGAAGGAGCCATTGCGCTTGTTCTCCAAAACTTTGTTAATGCCTTTGCTTTTATTTTTTTACTGGTTGGCAAGTCAGAAGTCGAATCAACCAAAACAAAACCTCTTTATCGCAGGCCTTATTTTATCATGGTTTGGCGATGTGTTTTTACTTTTTGATTGGGGTTTTATTGCGGGTTTAGGAAGTTTTCTATTGGCACATATTTGCTACATTTTTTGTCTTAAAAAGTTGTCGATTTCTAAAGCTTTGTGGAGTCTTCCTTTAATTATAGTTTACCTTTTTACGTTTCTCATTTTCTTGTTTCCGCATTTAGGCGATATGAAAATCCCTGTTATTTTATATGCACTTTGTATTTCGGGGATGTTGTATTTCAGTCTCAAAACCAAACAAATTTTACTCATTATAGGAGCGGTTTTCTTTGTGATTTCAGATTCAGTTTTGGCCATTAATTTATTTGTAAATCCTTCTAAAATATTAGGCTTTCTCGTGATGTTCACTTATGTTTTGGCGCAAACGTTTTTAGCTTTAGGGTTTTTAAAATCAACAAAATAAAAAAAATCACCAAGAATTTAATCAAGATGATTTTCGTATTAATTAAGAAAAAAATTACTTTGGAATTTGCAAATGCTTGCTAATACCAATTCGGTTCCAAGCTTTAATGATGTTGATTGCCATAATGATCTCTGCAATTTGTTTGTTATCAAATAATTTTTTTGCGTTTTGGTAAGTTTCCTCTGTCATTTTCAGCATCACTTTTTCCTCTTCGGTTTACAAAGTCGTTTCCCACCATGCGTTTAACAGAAAAATTCGTTGTGGTGTTTCGCCACATTTTAAGGCATCTTTTGTGTGCATATCGATGCAAAAGGCACAACCATTAATTTAAGACGCTCTTATTTTGATCAATTCTTTTTGAGTGTTGTTTAGGAAAAATGTTGACATTGTTGCATCCAATGCGATCATTGCTTTGTAAGCTGCAGGCGCGACAGTCGGCATATTTAGGCGTTGCTTCATAATTTGCGGATATATTTTTAATCAAATGTATAAAACAAAATTTATTTGGGCGCCTTTTCCGCGCTCCGTTCCCGCTATTTTGCTCCGCTGCGCTCCACAAAATGAGCTCCACTCAGCTCGGGGCGCAGATTCTGCCCCGAAACACTATTTGTCGAATAATAGAAATCCTCACAGATCGAAGAAATATTCATAACTTTAAACTTCAAAATTATAAATACATTTTATGAATTATGCAGAACCAATGCTTCGCGAAGACGCATTAAAAGATAAAGTTGCCATCGTTACAGGTGGTGGAAGTGGTTTAGGAAAAGCCATGACCAAATATTTTCTACAATTAGGAGCTAAGGTTGTAATAACATCTCGTAACCTTGAAAAACTTCAAAACACAGCAAAAGAACTCGAAGCCGAAACTGGCGGAAAAGTCCTTGCAGTTGCTTGCGATGTTAGAAATTACGATGAGGTCGAAGCAATGAAAGAAGCAGCGCTAAAAGAATTTGGCAAGATTGATATTTTGCTTAACAATGCGGCGGGTAACTTTATCAGTCCAACTGAAAGACTTTCTGCAAATGCATTTGACACGATTATCGACATCGTTTTGAAAGGTTCCAAAAACTGTACACTTTCTATCGGGAAACACTGGATCGATTCTAAAACTAAAGGAACTGTTCTTAATATTGTAACGACTTATGCGTGGACTGGTTCGGCTTATGTTGTTCCGTCAGCTACTGCAAAAGCAGGAGTTTTGGCGATGACAAGAAGTTTGGCAGTTGAGTGGGCAAAATACGGAATCCGTAGTAATGCCATCGCGCCAGGACCATTCCCGACCAAAGGTGCTTGGGATAGATTGCTTCCGGGAGATTTACAAGAGAAATTCGATATGACCAAAAAAGTACCATTGCGTCGCGTTGGCGATCATCAAGAATTAGCGAATTTAGCTGCTTATCTAGTTTCAGATTTTTCGGCTTATGTTAATGGCGAAGTTATTACTATCGACGGCGGCGAGTGGTTGCAAGGCGCAGGACAATTTAATATGCTCGACCAAATCCCAACAGAAATGTGGGATATGCTAGAAGCGATGATCAAAGCTAAAAAGAACGGATAATTTAGGTTTCTAAAATAAAAATAAAAACTTCTTCAGAAATGGAGAAGTTTTTTATTTATAACTTTGCTAGAGGTCGTTCTTGTAACAATCATAAGTTTTAATCAACCAATTTTAAAATATTTTAATGAAAATTAAATTTTTATCAAGCATTGCAATCGCGGCGACATTTCTGTTTAGCGCAAATGTTTTGGCTCAACAAAGTGGGAATTACGATTATAAAGATGTTTTTAAAGAACCTTTCTATACAACAAACGGCACCGAATTCCGTTCAGCAAGCGGGCAACCGGGACCTAAATATTGGCAACAAGCGGTTAACTATAATCTGAATATTACTTTAGATGATACGCAGAATAAATTTACTGGTTCGGCAGAAGTTTCTTATACCAACAATAGTCCTGATGCTCTGAAATTTATTTGGTTTCAATTGGATCAAAATTTATTTAAAAAAGATTCTCGTGGAAGTTCGATGATTCCGACAACTAATTCGAGATACGGTTCTAGTAGTTCTACTTTTGATGGAGGTTATACGATTAAATCTGTTAAAGTGGACGGGAAGGACGCTAAATACACGATTAACGATGCGCAAATGCAAGTTGATTTCCCAAAAGAATTAAAAGCTAATGGAGGTAACGCTAAAATTACTATTGAATATTCTTTTATTTCGCCAGAAAATGGTGCGGACAGAATGGGCGTTTTACAAACTAAAAACGGTAAAATTTTCACAATTGCGCAGTGGTATCCGCGTGTTGCAGTGTATGATGATCTTAGAGGTTGGAACACAATACCATATCTTGGGCCGTCTGAATTTTATTTAGAATACGGAAATTTTGATGTTAGTATCACGGCACCTAATAATCTTTATGTTGTTGGTTCTGGTGAATTATTAAATCAAAAAGATGTATACACTGCCGAACAAAATAAAAAATGGAACGAAGCAGCAAATAGCGAAAAGACGGTGACAATTCGTTCGGCGGCGGAAGCAAATACGGCTACGAAAAGTACAGGAACAAAAACTTGGAAATTCAAAATGAACCAAAGTCGCGATTTTGCATTTGCGGCGTCTTCGGCGTTTATTTTGGATGCAGCGAGAATCAACTTGCCATCGGGAAAAAAATCCCTAGCAATTTCGGCTTATCCAGTAGAAAGTGATGGTCAGGATGCTTGGTCGCGTTCGACAGAATATACAAAAGCTTCTATAGAACATTATTCTAAACAGTGGTTTGAGTTTCCTTATCCGGCTGCGGTTAACGTTGCAGGGATTACCAACGGTATGGAATATCCAGGGATTGTTTTCTGTGAATATACCGCAAAGGGGAGTAATCTTTGGGGTGTGACCGATCACGAGTTTGGTCATACTTGGTTTCCGATGATTGTTGGTTCTAACGAGCGTAAACATGGTTGGATGGACGAAGGTTTCAACACATTTATTAATGACCTTTCGACGCAAGCGTTTAATAAAGGAGAATATTACAAAAACCCGAGTATTAGAAATATGACAAATTTCTTGTTTAATGAACGTCTAGAACCAGTTGATACTGCGCCAGATAATATGCGAGAAGCAAGTATTGGGGCATTGCTTTACTATAAGCCAGGTGCAGCGTTAAAGGTTTTGCGTGATAATGTTTTGGGTGCCGAACGTTTTGATAAAGCTTTTAGAGAATATGTTGATCGTTGGGCGTTTAAACATCCTGCGCCAGACGATTTCTACAGAACGATGGAGAATGTTGCTGGTGAAGATTTGGGTTGGTTCTGGAGAAGCTGGATCCAGAATAATTGGAAGTTGGATCAAGCGATTACCAATGTTAAATATGTAAATAACGATGCTGCGCAAGGGGCAATGATTTCGATTTCTAATTTAGAAAAAATGGCGATGCCTGTTACGATGGAAGTCAAGTATAAAGACGGAACGACTCAAGCAGTTAATCTGCCAGTTGATGTTTGGAGAAGAAATACAGAATGGACTTTCAAAGCGCCAACAACCAAAGAAATAACGTCGGTAAGCCTTGATCCTAAAGGAAATCTTCCAGATGTTAATCTGTCAAATAATGTTTTTAAAATGGATGCTGCAAAAGCTACCGAAAAAATAAATATTAGCGATTATACTGGCACTTTTAGCAGTAAACAAATTCCAGTTAAGTTTGTGTTATCAGCTGACGGTGGAAATTTAATGGCAAAATTGGGAGATCAACCTGCGTTTCCGTTAAGTTACAATGGCGACGATGTTTTTGTTTTTGAAATGGCCGAAATCAGTTTCAAATTTGCAAAAGACAAGAAAAGTTTTGACATAACGCAAGCTGGCCACACATTGACGTTTACAAAGAATTAAATTAGTAAATTAAACACTTTTTAAAGGCAGCTTCGGCTGTCTTTTTTTATTTTCTATAACAATAAACGAAAGAATGTTAAAACTAAACCTGTAAGTTTCGGAATTCTAAACCTTGAAATTACGTATTTTTATAACTTAATAAATGCGCAATATTTTTTGTTTTTGTAAATGAATATTTTAGACCTTGTAATTTTTGATCGAGAACAAGTTACCTTGGACGATGTTGTTCTGAAAGAAGCTAATAGAGACGAACTTCTTCAACTTCTAAAAGAATATAAATACATCGACGAACTCCGAAAATACAATCTTCCTGTTAATAACAAATTGCTCTTGTCTGGACATTCTGGTTGTGGCAAAACGATGACGGCGAAAGCAATTGCAACGCAACTTAACAAGCCTTTGATGATTCTTGACCTCAGCACTTTTGTGTCTGCAAGAATTGGTGAAACGGCAAAAAATCTAAAACTAGTTTTTGAAAAAGCTGAACGCGACAAAGCGGTTTTATTTTTGGATGAGTTCGATCATTTAGGAAAATCTCGCGGCAACGACGATCACGATGTTGGGGAAATGCGACGATTGGTGAATGCGATGATACAGTTGGTGGATAATTTTCCAGACAAAGCACTTTTGATAGCTGCGACCAATCATCCCGAGATTATTGATATTGCTTTGTTACGACGATTCCAAATCAAAATTTCGTACAAAATGCCAACCGATGAGGTTTTGGATAAATTTTATGATAAGCTTTTGATGGACTTTCCGAACGAGTTACAAGATTTTGATAAAAAATATCGCTTATCCTTTGCAGAAGCTAAAGATTATGCTTTTACAAAAATGAAATCGAATCTTATAAAATCTCTCGAAGAAAAAGATATTTAATATTAAAAGAAAGGCTATCAAATCTGATAGCCTTTCTTATTTGTTATTTCTTAATAAACTTGCTGCTTGCTGCACTTCCGTCCGTTAAGATTTGTTTTACAATGTAAGTTCCTTTCGCAAGTTTTCTTACATTGATTTCTTTGTCTGTTGTTGAGATTACAATCTGTCCCGCAGTATTGTAGATTTCTGTTCTTGAAACTTTATCCGCATTTTTGAAGTTGATAAGATCGGTTGCAGGATTTGGGAAAATATTGACATTAGCTGTCGAAAATACTTCTGTTGTTCCATAATATTATCTCCGTAGACGATAATATTTTGACCATTTGTCTTTTCTACATATGGATGAGGTTCACCAGATAACATCTCGTATAATATGTTAACAGGTGTCCAGTCATTAAATCCCATGCCTAAAAAATTGTTTTCATCAATTACATAAGAATCGTTCTAATATTGTAATGATGAAAGTCTTGTCCAGGTTTTTTCGGATTCTACAAATTTACCATCTAGATTTTACTTAAGAGCAATTGCGTTCCATTAGTTTTATTAGCCTCCAAGTTAAAGGGAGAATTCTGAGAAAAACTTCTTTTCTGCGGAGCATTGCTGGTGCGGAAGATTCTTTTACACTGTGCGTTGACACTTCATAATGCCAATACACATGCTAAGGCATAGAATTTTGTTGTCATATATTTCATTTTTAAGTTAGGTTCCTTTTTATTTTTCTTGATTTATTTTAAAAGTTTGTTAATGTTATTAGCTTTAATCGTCTTTTGTCAAAATAAAATTAACGGCGCTAAATATATTGTAAATTCACGAAAAACTATTTTTTATTTGATAAATTTTCATTAAAAAATTAATTTAATTAATAATAAACTTGTTTGACAGCTGTTTTTACAACAGTATTTAATGTTAATTGGTTTTAAAAAGCGCAAAATTATATTAGTAAACCATATTATTTGTTCTGATTTTTAAGCTTATAAAAAATCTTAATTTTGTTATTTAATAAATAGATTTTATGAAGAAGTTAATCAGCAGTTTTGCAGTTGTTGCTATGCTGTGGCAAGTTTCGGCGCAAGAGCTTTACATGCCTAGAAATATTAAGAAAGCTTACGAAAAAGGAACTCGTGATGTTTCTGGAAAGCCTGGGAAGAGCTATTGGCAAAACAAAGGCGTTTATGATATTAAAATAAAAGTAAATGCTGATACTAAAATCGTATTGGGTTCGGAGACGATTTCGTATTCTAATAACAGTCCAGATGAGCTGAAAACTTTAGCAATTCGATTTGTTAATAATGTTCATAAACCGCAATCGCCACGTGATGGTTACGTTTCTAAAGATTATCTAAGCGTTGGACTTACTATAAAATCATTAATTATAAATGGTGAAAAATATGATCTAAGCTCGGATTTTGGAACAGTGACTTCTGTTAAATTAAATAAAGCATTGGCTGCAAATTCTAAATCCGAAATAAAAATCGACTGGGAATATCCGCTATCTGTTGAAAGTGGAAGAGAAGGACAAATCGATCCTAACACATTTTATGTTGCTTATTCTTATCCGCGAATATCGGTGTATGATGATTACAATGGTTGGGATATGTTGGCGCACTCGGATAGACAAGAGTTTTACAATGATTTTAATGATTATAGTTTTGAGGTCTCTGCCCCTAAAAATTATGTTGTTTGGTCAACGGGAGATTTTTTAAATCCAGAAGAAGTTCTTCAAAAAACATTTTTAAAACGTTATCAAGAATCTCTTAAATCTGACAAAATTATCCATGTTGCCAACGAGTCTGAGATGAAGTCAGGTTTGGTAACTAAGCAAAATGATTGGAATGTTTGGAAGTTCAAAGCCAATCATATTCCAGATTTTACATTTGCATTGAGTAATCATTATGTTTGGGATGCATCGAGCGTCAAGCTAAAGTCAAAACGTGTCAGTGTGCAAGCTGGTTATAAAGTTGGCGCTAAAGATTTTGAACAATATACGGGTTGGATGCGCTACAACATCGATTGGTTTTCCAAAAACTGGCCAGGTGTCGAATATCCGTACAATGCAATGACGGCGATACAAGGTTACGCTGATATGGAATATCCGATGATGATTAATGACACCAGTATTCCTGATGATTTTCAAGATGCGAGGCTAACCGCTGATCACGAGATTGCGCATACTTATTTCCCTTTTTACATGGGAATTAACGAAACGCGTTATGCATTTATGGACGAAGGTTGGGCAACGACTTTAGAATATCTCATCGGGATCGATCATTCTGGAAAAGAAGCAGCTGAAAAGTTTTTTAAAAATTTTCGTGTAAAACGTTGGATTAACGATCCTTCGACAGAGCAAGATCAACCATTAATTTCGTTGACGTCACAACTTTCAGGTTCTGGTTACGGGACAAACGCTTATGTTAAATCGGCGATGTCCTATCTAGCGCTGAAAGATTATTTGGGTGATGTGTTATTTAAGAAAGCATTGCATCATTATATGGACAATTGGAATGGGAAGCATCCAATTCCGTGGGATTATTTTAACTCGATGAATGCAGGTTCTGGCAAGAATCTTAATTGGTTTTGGAACAATTGGTTTTACAGCAATTACTATATTGATTTAAAAATTAATTCGGTTTTTCAAAATAATAACTCGATTGCTTTAACGATTGACAATGTTGGTGGATTTGCGATTCCGTTCGACGTGCTTTTAAAATTTGATGATAACACAACAGAATCAAAACACTACACGCCTGAGGTTTGGGAGAAAAATCAAAAACAGTTGCTTTTAAATATTCCGTCCAATAAAAAAGTAAAATCTATAGAATTGGATGTCGGTCTTTTTATGGACTACACACCAATAGATAACCAAAAGACATTATAAGTTTCTAAATTAAATTTAATCTAAAAAAAAACGCACTTATTAACTTTAAGTGCGTTTTTTATTTTAAAAATAAGCCGTTAGCTTTAGTCCTAAACTCAGGTAAGAAATGTTTTCTTGAGCCGAAGCATTATTAAGTTCTTGCGCCATTTCTATTTCGTCAAGTACAGGCTCTTCAAATTTATATGTGATTTTTGAAGAAGTACGATAATAGTCTGCGTAAGCGGTTATTCCTAATTCATCACAAAATTTATATGTTAAATCGAGACCAGTCCCGATGCGCAAAGCATTGGATGGGATGTAGCTTGCAAGATGTAATTTTTGTTGCGTTGGGCTTTCATCCATATCATCAAATTCTGCAAATATTTTTCCAGTCGCTGCTTTAGAATAACCAACATTTGCTTTTAACCTTAACTGCAAATCTTTTGTAATGTCATGAGCGAAGTATGGTCCAACAGAAACATTGAGTAAACCAATTGACTCTGTAGCGATATTTAGATTTTGTAAATCGGGATCGTCAGTCGGTAGTTTAACAGACCGAACAGGAAAGGTGTTAAAAGAAAACTCTCCTCCCACGCCCCAACTTGTACTGAAGAAGTAAGCACCTTCTAATCCTCCTTCGAAACCGACAGTTTTCTTTTGGCTAAGGCCAGATTGTTTTAAAAAGTTAGTTGTTGCGAAGGACGCTCCAGATTTTAATGCTAAAAAAGAAGGGTTTTCATTTCCTTGTATATAACTCAAAATTCCAATATTATCACCATCATTTTTATAAAATTTATTAATGAAAAAATAACCCAACTCTGTAGATAATATTCCAATGCCTGCGCCAGTCAGTATATCTGGTAACCAATGTCTGTTATTAAAACTACGTCCAAGACCTGTAAAAGTTGCTGCGCTATAACCGGCTATACTGTAAGCAGGATTAACCAAGCCATATTCTTTATGTAAAAAAGTTGCATTAGTAAAAGCCATGGCGGTATGACCCGACGGAAACGAATTGTTTTTTGAAGCATCTGGGCGCTCGACCTTTGCAGTGTATTTGATGGTATTGACAAGAATGCCCATTATTGCTAAACTTGTAGCGTATGAAAGCGTTGCGCGGCCAATATTATTCCGTCCTTTAACGCCTGCTAATTTTAGTCCATATACAGTTACTGCTGGTGCGTATTGTAAATAATCATCATAAGGAACTTTGAAGTTGGGAAGATAACGGTTTCGATATTCTCTTATACTTTCGCGTTGGTTCCAAGTCGCTGCTGAAGCCACAAATAGAATACTCGGCGCGACAGATCGTTTTACCCAAGGATTTTGAAAAAATGTTTTTTGAGAATTATTAAATTCAGAAAGTTTTTGGTTTTGTGTACTGATGCTGTCTTTAGTTTGAGCGTTGTACAGCAAGCAACTACAAAAGCTAATAAGATTTATTGCTTTTCTCATGGTTTTCTAGGTTTTAGTTTTTTGCGTAATTTGAAATTAAATGCTATTAAAAATAATTTAACTTCAAAGCTTTTTTTAGTTTTTCCAAATTTAATAAAAAAATAAAAATATAGCTTTGAAAATTTCAAAACTCTTTTTGATTATTTGATTTGAAAAAAACATAACCTCAAATTATGTTTTCTGCTATCTATAAAAAAAAAATATTTTTAATAGAAATAGTCAACATGTATTTTTTCGCGGGGATTCTTAATAATAGAAAATTGAGTGTAAATAGAGGAGTTTCTATATTAAATGATAAATTTGCGGCTATTATTCAAACGCTTAATTTTAAATAAAATATTTTTAAATGAAAAAACAAGCTATAGCGCTATTTGTTTTAGCAGTATTCAGTATTTCTTGTGCGCATAAGGAGAAACAAGGTGCTGACAAATATACAGATGATCAAAAAGCATCTTATTATATTGGTTTGAGCATTGCTCAAAATATGAAGCAAGAAGGTTTTAAAGTAGATGCAGATCTTTTAGCTAGAGCTATTAAAGAAGAAATGGATGGAAAGCCAAAATTGTTGCCCGCTGAAGATATGAACACTTTTTTGCAGAATTTTATGCAGAAGCAAGGTGAGAAAAAAATGTCTCAAGAATCAGCAAAAGCAGGTGAGAACAAGAATAAAGGTCTAGAATTTCTTGCAAAGAATAAAACCAATGCTAATGTAAAAACTACTGCTTCTGGTTTGCAATATGAAGTTTTGCAAGAAGGTGACGGTAAAACAAAACCGACGGCAACCAGCGTTGTTTTAGTAAAATATACTGGTAAATTGTTGGATGGAACTGTGTTCGACTCTACCGACAAAAATGGAGGAGCACCAGTGGATATACACTTGGATCAAGTGATTAAAGGTTGGACAGAAGGTATTCAGTTGATGAGCAAAGGCGCTAAATACACATTTTATATTCCTTCGGATTTGGCTTATGGGGATCAAGATATGGGTGATGCTATTCCTGGAGGATCTACTCTTATTTTTGATGTAGAACTAGTGAATGTAAAATAGATTGCAAACCATATTAAAATTAAAAACCTCGGCTAAATAGCTGAGGTTTTTCTAGTTTAATATATTCTTAGGCTTCGATCAGAAACCATTTGTTTTATTCTGTCGGTCTGAAAACCAAACCAGTTTCTGGGAAATAATCCATTGTAATTCTATCGCCGTCGTTCACGTTTCCGGCTAAGATTTCTTTAGACAATTTGTTCAAAACATCTTGCTGAATTACTCTTTTCAAAGGTCGTGCTCCGAAAACAGGGTCGTAACCTTTGTTCATCAAATAATCCAAAGCATCTTGAGTTGCCGTTAAAATAATATTTCGTTGAGCCAAAAGTGAATTCAAACCTCGCAATTGATACTGTACGATTTTTCCGATATTCTTTTTGGTTAAAGGTTGGAACAATACGATTTCATCAATTCTGTTCAAGAATTCTGGTCTTAAACTTTGTTTTAAAAGGTCGAAAACTTCTTCTCTTGTTTTGTCAAGAACTTCATCGAAATTGTTGTCATCTAATTTCTCAAAGTTTTCTTGAATTAAATGCGAACCTAAATTCGAAGTCATAATGATTATCGAATTCTTGAAATTCACGACGCGACCTTTATTATCGGTTAAGCGACCATCGTCCAAAACCTGCAACAGCGTGTTGAAAACATCGGGATGCGCTTTTTCGATTTCGTCCAAAAGCACCACAGAATAAGGTCTTCTTCTTACAGCTTCCGTCAATTGTCCGCCTTCATCGTAACCAACGTATCCTGGAGGCGCACCAACCAAACGAGAAACGCTGTGACGCTCCTGATATTCGCTCATATCAATTCTCGTCATGTTGTTTTCGTCATCGAAAAGCAATTCTGCTAAGGCTTTCGCCAACTCGGTTTTACCGACACCTGTTGTTCCTAAAAACAAGAACGAACCAATTGGTTTTTTATCGTCGCTTAAGCCAGCTCTGTTTCTTCTGATTGCGTCTGCAACGGCTTGTATTGCTTCGTCTTGACCAACCACACGTTTGTGCAATTCGTCTTCTAAGTGCAATAATTTTTCTCTTTCGGATTGAATTAATTTGGTTACCGGAATTCCAGTCCATTTTCCAATCACTTCCGCGATATTTTCAGAAGTTACTTCTTCTTTAATCAATTCATTTTGATGGTTTTGCATTTCCAATTCCACCTTTTTAAGTTGATCTTCTTTTTCGCGAAGTTTTCCGTATTGTATTTCGGCAACTTTTGCGTAATCACCTGCTCTTGAAGCACGTTCAGCTTCTAATTTTAGCGCTTCTATTTCTTTTTTAATGCTGGTTAAATCTTCAGATTTTTGTTTTTCTTTTAACCATTTTGCATTAATATCATTTCTTTGTTCTGTGATTTTCGCCAAATCTTCCTTTAAATGATCGATTTTCGTTTGGTTGCCTTCTCTCGAAATAGCCGCCAATTCGATTTCCATTTGCATGATTTTTCTATCCAAAACGTCCAATTCCTCAGGTTTTGAATTGATTTCCATTCTCAATTTTGCAGAAGCTTCATCAATCAAGTCGATGGCTTTATCGGGTAAAAATCGGTCAGAAATATAACGCTGAGACATTTCTACAGCCGCAATGATCGCCTCATCTTTTATTCGTACTTTATGATGCGCTTCGTATTTATCTTTAATTCCGCGAAGAATGGAAATTGCCGATTCGGTATCTGGTTCTTCCACCATAACCTTTTGGAAACGTCTTTCAAGGGCTTTATCTTTTTCAAAATATTTTTGATATTCATTCAAAGTTGTAGCACCAATTGCTCTCAGTTCTCCTCTTGCTAAAGCAGGTTTCAAAATATTTGCAGCATCCATCGCACCTTCGCCTCCTCCAGCGCCAACCAAAGTGTGGATTTCGTCGATGAAAAGGATGATTTGTCCATCAGATTTCGTTACTTCATTCACTACCGATTTCAAACGCTCTTCGAATTCTCCTTTGTATTTTGCGCCAGCAATCAAAGCTCCCATATCCAAAGAATAAAGGGTTTTATCCATCAAGTTTTCTGGTACGTCACCCGAAATAATTCTGTGTGCAATTCCTTCTGCAATCGCCGTTTTACCAACTCCAGGTTCCCCGATAAGGATTGGATTGTTTTTGGTTCGTCTCGAAAGAATTTGCAAAACTCTACGGATTTCTTCGTCACGACCGATAACGGGGTCTAATTTTCCTTCGGCAGCAAGTTCGTTAAAGTTTTTTGCGTATTTATTTAAACTTTGATAAGTTTCCTCAGAACTTGCAGAAGTTGCTTTCGAACCTTTACGAAGTTCTTTAATTCCGCCTTCCAAAAGGCTTTTCGTAACGCCCATGTCTTTTAACATTTGCGAAACTGGAGAATTTACTTCAATTAAAGACAACCAAAGATGCTCGATGGTTACGAACTCATCGCCCATTTTCTTCGCAATATTTGGTGCGTCCAGCAATACTTTGTTTGCAGTTTGAGAAAGATAAATGTTTCCACCTTCAACTTTTGGAAGTTTCTCGATGCTTTCGCGGTTTCGGACTCTTATCAAATCGGCGTCAGCTTCGGATTTTTTCAAAAGGAAAGGCGATATATTTTCATCCACTTGGAAGATTCCCTCCAAAAGATGTTGCGGTTCGATCTGTTGGTTGCCAAACTCCACTGCTACTTGTTGTGCAGCTTGGATGGCTTCTTGTGATTTTACTGTGTATTGATTTAAGTTCATATTATGTTATGTGTTTTAATTAGTATTCAATTTTTATTCTTAAAATGTGAGTTTTAAATTATCTTTTCAGAATCTGATATTGTCATCTAAAACTCAAATTCTAAATTCAATCATTAATTCTAAATCTTCATCTGCAAAAACCGTTCTTTTATGAAATTCACTAAAATTAGGCCAAAATTTCCGAAATATTAAAATTTAACCTAAGTTTAACTTGACAAAATTTCCGAATTGATTGTTTTTGTGAGGTTTTCAGTCGGTCAATACTTCAAATATCTTTTGTTAGTGGGCTTTTCTAAAAATCAGACTATTTATTTAGGCAGCATTAATAGACCGAATGCCGTTTTAATATTATCATGTGAAATTTTGACGTCTAATTTAGATTGATGCTAAATTATTTTTAAAGATAAATTGTAAATTAGAATATTGTTAAACTCTGAAAATTAGTAGTATGAAAAATTGGAAATTTGCTTCGTTTATCGAAGTTGATAAAGAATTTAGAGTGCAAGGTCTTAATATTTGGAACCACTATTGGCATTGCTATGATCGTAATGTGGAAGTTTTGCATCCTACCAAACATCATCAATACCGTTTTAAAGAATATGAAATACCTACGCAAGAAAAATCTGTAAATTTTGTTGCAGGTGAGTTTTCTGATGGGCAAATTGGGATTTTTCTCAGAGATGAATTGCAAGAGGGAATTTTGTGAAATCACTGATATGTGGTAACGAGGTTTTGAAGATGATGTTTTAAACTATGTTTTGCGTTTTAATTTCTTTATTCAGGTTTTGTAAGTCTGCAAATAGTTTTATCTTTGGGAAAACCCTGTTGGTATGTACACACAATTTGAAGTTGAATCCCACTTTGACGGGAGATTACAAGTTATATTTCTTAATCAGCCAGAAGTTTTTAACAGCTTGAATAAAGTGATGTTAAGAGAATTACGTTCTGCGGTTGAAGCTTTCGGAAAAGATGAAACAGTTAGATGTATCGCGATTTCTGGGCGTGGAAAAGCTTTTTGCGCGGGTCAAAACTTAAAAGATGCCGTTGATCTTAAAGATCATGTTGATGATGACCGCGAAATCCAAAGAATCGTTATTGATTATTACAATCCGTTGGTCGAGGCGATTACGCATTCTAAAAAACCAATTATCTCTTTAGTTAATGGTCCCGCAGTTGGCGCTGGAGCGATGTTAGCCTTGATTACAGATTTTACTTTGGCGACAGAAAGCGCTTATTTTTCTTTAGCTTTTGCAAATATTGGATTGATTCCTGATACTGCGGGAACTTATTATTTGCCACGACTTGTCGGTCATCAATTGGCGAGTTATCTAGCTTTTACTGGTAAAAAAGTGCCAGCAATGGAAGCCAAAAAATTAGGAATGATTGCTGATGTTTTCCCAGATGCAGAATTTGCAGAGAAGTCTTTTGAAATCCTTGGACATCTTTCTTTTGCGGCAACTAAAGCGATTGGTCTAACAAAGAAAGCTTTCTTCGAAGCAGAATCTAACACGTTGAAAGAACAATTGGATCTAGAGTCGATTTATCAACAATCTGCGGCGCAGTCGCACGATTTTAGAGAAGGAATTACAGCTTTCTTAGAAAAGCGCAAGCCAAATTACATTGGGAAATAGTATGAGTAATCCTTATTTTGAAGAAGCGCAAAAACTTTATTCGCAAGATGCATTTTCGCAATGGATGGGTGTTGAATTGGTTGATGTTAAAGAAAATTATTGCCTTATCAAAATGTCAATAAAAGCAGAAATGATTAATGGTCTTAAAACCGTCCATGGTGGTGTAACGTTTTCGTTGGCGGATTCGGCTTTGGCTTTTTCATCAAATACTAAGGGCGATGCTGCGGTGGCGCTTAACTGTTATATCAACTTTATGAAAGCAG
The DNA here is from genome assembly GCF_057652215.1 of Soonwooa sp. T0.1_25. Taxonomy (NCBI): domain Bacteria; kingdom Pseudomonadati; phylum Bacteroidota; class Flavobacteriia; order Flavobacteriales; family Weeksellaceae; genus Soonwooa; species Soonwooa sp. T0.1_25. The sequence continues at coordinate 41,242 of NZ_JBYFBZ010000010.1, forward strand.
TTCGCCTTGGTGATACGCTTTCCGCAGAAAGTATTTTGCTAAACGAAACTAGAAAAACTGCCGTTTATGAGATTTCTGTTAAGAATCAAGATGAAGAGTTGATGGCGACTTTCCGAGGAACGGTTTATAAAATAGGAAATAAAGTAGCTGATTTATAGTTGATTAGTTTTAAAATTATAAGAAGTTCAAAATTTATTTTGGACTTTCATTTTAATTATTAACTTTCTATTTCAAAGTGCTTTATATGGAGTCAAATAATATTCAAAACGATTTGCAACACATCCGTCAAATGATGGAGCGTAGTTCTCGATTCATTTCTTTGAGCGGTTTGTCAGGTGTTTTCGCTGGAATAACCGCTTTGGTAGGTGCTTTTTTTGGTCATCAAGTTTTTCAAAGTAAAGATATTTCTTATTTTGATAATTCTGGAGGCGTGTACGAATTCCACTTTATCAAAAAACTATTTTTAATAGGTTTAGGAATTTTATTGGTTGCTTTGTTTTTTGGATATTTTTTTACTGCTCGTAAATCTAAACAACAGAATCAAAAAATTTGGGATGCCACGACAAAACGTTTATTGATTAATTTTGCAATTCCGTTGGTTACAGGAGGACTGTTTTCTCTAGGCCTTATTTATCAACATTATTTTGCGATGATCGCACCAGCAACTTTGATATTTTATGGATTGGCTTTGGTCAATGCGGAACGTTATACTTTGACAGATGTTAAATATTTAGGGATTTCCGAAATTGTTTTGGGATTGTTGTCCTTATTCTTTTTAGGTTACGGATTGCTGTTTTGGGCAATTGGCTTTGGCGTTTTGCATATTGTTTACGGTTTAATGATGTATAAAAAATAAGATTCGAAATAGGTTTAGAATTGTTAATATTTTAAAAAATGCTTAATATTAACTTACTCAATAAAGAATTTGAAAGTAGGGTACGACTTGGGATCATGTCGGTGCTGATCGTCAATGACTGGGTAGATTTTAACGAAATGAAAAAATTGCTGAATATCACCGATGGTAATTTAGCGAGTCACAGTTCGGCTTTGGAGAAGAGTGCTTACATCGAGATTAAAAAAGAATTTGTAGGTAAACGTCCGCGCACATCATATCGTGTAACGCAAGTTGGGAGAGAAGCTTTCCAGAAGCATATTGATGCTTTGGAAGCGATGCTGGGGAAATAGTATATTTTTTTTATCTAAAAACTTTGAAATACAAAGTACTTTGTTTTATAAATAAATCTATGATTCTTTAGGTGAAAATTTGTTAGATTCTAGGCGTCCTATGTTGCGCATTGAAACATATTTTACCTGACGAACTGGCTTTTTTTCGTTGTGATTTTAATTCCAATTAATATGATTGTGACGATTTGTTTTCTATTATTTTTCGCTGTCATGCTCTTTGTTTTTCCCGAAAAGAAAGAAGGTTTCATTAAAACACAAATCTTGCTTTGTTGCAATTTTCCAATTGTATTTCTCTTTTACATCATCATATTTTATTTAACTTTTAAATAATTTAAAAATGAAAAAAATACATTTAATTTTATGCTTTAGCATTATGTTTTTCCTACTGTTCTACGACGAATCTGCGGGAATCAATTTAGCTTTGTTGGGAGCCGTTTACTCGATTGTGATTTATGCTTTAACACCAAAATTTTTAAGATTCGAACGACTAAAAGTCATGCTAATTTTTAGTTTGGTTTCTTGTGGTGCATTTGCTTACTATGGTTATTTTATCTCATTTTTTGCGATTGTAATATCAGTGTTTTTACTTCGATTATTTTCGTTGTCAAAAGAGCTAAAACCAATTTTGACCATTCCGCTCGCAATGTGGCAAGGCTTAAGTTTTCCGTTTCGATTTTTTTCATTTAAAGAATGGCTTCCGAAAACCAACACCGAGATATGTGTACAGAAAGTTTTGGCAGTTGTGGTTATTCCGAGTGCTTTTTTAATGGTGTTTTTTGCGATTTACACTTATGGAAGCGACACTTTTGCCATCTTTTTTGGGAACATCAATTTTAATTTTAATATCTACGAAGTTCTTGCTATAAGTTTTCTTGGTTTTTTTATCGCTTTTAATGTTTGGAATATTACCATCCCAAGTTTTATTTATTCGTCGAATCATCATTTTAGAAATGATTTTGTAAACGAAGATATTGCGCAAAAACCGACTTTCGATTTTTTAGATTTAAACCTTGAGCGTTTGAGTGGTGTTGTTTCTTTATTGTTATTAAACGTGATGCTTGTTTTCTTTTTGTTCAGTTTTAATTATGAACAATTTTATGTTGGCGAATCTTCTGCAGCCGAACTCTCTGGCGCAACACACGAACGCGTTAATGCTGTCATCTTAAGTATCGTTATGGCGGTTTTGGTGATTATGTTTTACTTTAAATCAAATTTTAACTTTGATAATCAAGCAGTTTGGTTACGTCGATTAGTGTACATCTGGATTTTGCTCAATATGCTTTTGGTATTTTCAGCATTAATTAAAAATTTAGAATATGTTACAGAATTCGGTTTGACTTACAAAAGACTTGGTGTTTTTGGATTTTTGTTGATGGCTTTGCTAGGATTGGCTTTTACTTTTTATAAAATCTATAAACGAAAAACCAATCTTTTCTTAGTGAATACGATGCTTTGGGCATTTTATGGAATGGTTTTGGCTTGTAGTGTGGTCAATTGGGGAAGCTTGTCGACGCGATATAACTTGGAGAATAATAAGGGAAGTTTCGATTATTTGAAAAGTCTTAACTTTAATGATGATATTTTAAAAGAAGTCGATCCAAATTTTGAAAAGTATACAACGAGTTACTATTTTGCGGAAACCGCCAACTCAAGTTTTCTCTCAAAAAACATTTATTATGAAACATTATCTAAGCAAAAACCTTAATCTTTCAATTCTAAGCTTTGTCTTGCTGGCTTTCGTTTCTTGTAAAAAAGATACTGAAAAGACTCCTGAAGATGTACAACGGGATACCGTGACAACAGTCGAAAAACCTATAGATAGTCTTTCGATGGTCTTAGACAGGAAAACGGAAACTAACCAATTTATCGTCGATGTAGATGCGAGCAAATTACCGATAAAATTAGTTGAAGAAGTTAAATTGCAAGATCAGCAAATTATTTTAAGACTTCTGAATTATGATAAACCAACACTGAAAGCTTTTATTAAACCTGACCAAGCCGATATGAACATCCGTATCAATCAGATCAGAAAACCTGATAATACTTTTGATGGGCCTTTCAGCCAAACGGTTGATTACAAAACCCCACAAAAAGGCGAATATTGGTTGGTAATTTCTAAAAACAATATGGCTTCGGGAAATCCAATTGGTAAGTTTTTTATTAAAGTTGAAGATTAAATTTTAATAAAGCCTTAGTTATATGAATAAAAAAGAATCTCAATCGAGATTCTTTTTTATTTATTTTAAACTTTGGATAGCGAGTTGATAGCCTTTCATGCCAAAACCGCTGAGGACGGCGTCGCATTGTTCGGCTGTTACCGACTTTTTTCGGAATTCTTCTCTTTTGTAAATATTGCTAATGTGCACTTCTACTTTCGGTTTCGAAATATTTTTTAAACAATCAGCAATCGCAAAAGAATAATGTGTAAAGGCTCCTGGATTAATCACCAAAGCATCAAAATCATCTTCTTGTAAGCGGTTGATAATTTCGCCTTCGATGTTGGATTGATAAAACAAAATCTCATCATCCGCGAATTCTTTTTTTAATAAATCAAGACGCGCTTCCATAGTTTCGGAACCATAAATGTTGGGTTCGCGTGTGCCCAAAAGATTAAGATTGGGACCGTTGATGATGAGGATTTTCATTGTTTTATAAAATTGAATTTCAAAGTTAGTGATTTCAAAAATTTAAGAAAAGTTTTTATCCAAGTTCTAAAATTATTTTACAATCGTTACATGTTCTCCTTCTGTATGTGCGCTCATTGCTGGTGTATACATATTTTGAAATGTTGTAATACCATCCGAAAATTCGCCAATGTTATTCGCTTTTAACTGATATTCAATTCTTGATTGGCTTCAAGTGGATTGGTTGGCGTTTCTTTAGCATTAAATTCATCAAAGATCTTTTTAATCTTCGGTGACGAATTCAGGATGTAAGTCGATAACATATTTCCGTAAAGTCGACTGAAAAGCTGTTTTGAAAATTCGTGCGGATAAGTTCTAAGATACGGAATCGAAATCACCGCAAACCAAAGCGGATTGGTCGTCATCTCAACCGTTAGATTAAAGTTAGAGACCGAAGTTGGTGTGTCATTAAACAAAGAATTCATTGTGAAAATTCTGTTTTGTCCTTCTTTAATGAAAATCGGAAGCGTTTCCTTTACCAACATTCGGTTTGCTAGAATAGGAATTGTATTTTCTTCTCCATCCGAAAAATTTTGACTTTTTGCAAAAAATCGGTAGCTAACATTGTCCATAGCTTTCGGAACTTTCATGTCCCAATTGATTTCTGCCGAAGCTTTAGCACCGATTTTAATCTTTCTTAAATTATTTGTATTTACAAAAGCAGAGTCCAAAACTTCGTTGGTTGACGCGTCAAAAAACTGTAACATAACATCCGTCGAAAGGTCTTTATCCGAAAGATTATCAAGCTGTGTTGATAATTGTATTTTGTCGTCTTGTCTTAAAAATCGCGGCGAATTCGGTGTAATCATCAACTCTTTTTGCGTTTGTGTATAGTAAGTTTGCAGAGCCTGTTTTAAGATCTTTGGTGTGCGCAAGAAGTAAAAGTTTCCATTGTGTTAATGCTTCTTGCGAAGTGAACTCTAACTTGATATTTTCGTCCGAATCTGTGTAAAGATTTGGCATAAAAAACGCAGTTTCATTAAGGTTGGTTCTGGCTTTAACGTTGTTGAGAAGCTCTTGTTGTAAAGCTTGTTTTGTAATGATTACCGTCGCTCCGCCAGCCGCTTCTTGACCATAAATTGCCACCGCTTCTTCTGGAATTAACTTTTTAATCTCAGCGATTTCATCTTCACAAATTGCTTTGTTGAGGATTTTACCATCAATGATTGTGACTGCTGCAGTCGGTTCCGATTTTTTTCCTGCATAGCCTGTTACAACAATTTCTTCAATGGATGCATCCTTTTGCGCCATACTCGCAAGTGGACGCGATAAAGACTCTCGACGGTCTCTAATATCCGTGTAATTAAAAATAGGCGCATTGGGCGTCGGATATAATGTTCCTTCTTTTAGATTATATTTTGTTTTATAAAAATTCTCGTTTTCACTACTTAGACTTTGCAGGTCACCAAAAAAATCGTCCATGCTAGGATTGTAACGATCATAACGGTAATATCGGTAAAGTCCATTGTTTTGAGGAATGTAGAGCGTAAAGCGAAATTCATTTTTCTCGAACTGATCTAATGAAGCGTCATGCATTGTCGCCAGAACTTCTGCATTTATTTTGTCTTTATCCTTACCTTTAATTGTCAAGATCCACTTTTCTGGAACGCCAGGTTGGATTTTATTCCGAAAAACTTCGGTGGTGCTTTCTAGTTCTCGGTCGATATTTTCTTTAGCATCAAAGGCAATCAATGCTTTTGCAAAGTCTGTATCGTGGATAAAGTCATATTCTATAGCTATGGATTTTTTGATATCCTTATCTGTGAAGGTATAATTAATGTCGGTTTTCCCGTTTTTGATGGCGATTTGTTGGAAGTTTTCCGGAATATTGTTTTTAATAAAACGATAATTAACAAAACCTTCTTTAAAATCGGTTAGAAAACTAATTGTTGCTTTTTCGCCAACTTTGTACGATGATTTATCAACTTGCATTGCAAAGTAAGTAGGGATTCCGTTTTTTAAAGTTTTATCATCAAGGATGTCAACAATTTTAAATGATTTTATAGTATCACGATCAATGATAGATTCGGCTTCTATAAGATATTTTCCGGCTTGTGTATTTTTGCTGAGTTTGATGTCTTCAGTGTCACCAGTAGTAAAGTTTTTTGAAAATATATTTTCAACTTTTTGAATAGGTTTATTCACTTCCAAACCGTAATAACTGATGCAGGGAAAGTAAACATCAAACAATTCTTTGTAATAAATAGAATAGTTGAGTTCTTTATCATTATTTTTTGGTGTGTAATATCTATTGTAACGTGCTTGTGCAATATATTTTGGTTGCAGAATTTTATCTTCTGTTAATAGTTTTGTAACCTTAAGATTTCCTTTCTTTTCAATATTTTGATCATTAAGATTGGTAGCCGAAATTTTTAGTTGATTCCATTCGCTTTGAAGTCTTTTTTCAGGAATGTCGAGCTCTAGTTTAGCTTTTAAATCACCAACATTTATGGTTGACTCTTTGCTTTGCGACTCACCATTAACATCTGTCATGTAAACCGAAACCGACTATTGATAACTGCGCGGTTTGCTTTGTGATTTTTCGTCAGCTAAAGCGTCAAAATCAAAAGTGAAATTCCCGTTGTCATCGGTCGTTGTTTCGCCTTGTTTTATTTCCGTTAGAGGCGATCTGTAAGGACGATAAAAATAGTCATTGTAACTTCTCCAGATAACAGTTTCTTGTCGTTTGATAATGTATTTTACAGTAGCTTTAGAAATATTTGCGCCAGAAAAAGCTTCGCATGTTCCAGAGATTTTCACCTTTTCGCCGAGCGTGTAAGTTTCTTTAGCAGGAATTATTCTAACCTGAAATTTTGGTCTTTTGTATTCTTAAACACGAAAGTATAGATTACCAGCTGCATAGTTGTCGTCATCGTCGTCATTTTTGTTTTTAGAATTATCAAACTTAGCTTGCATTTCGATAGAATATTCGCCAGTCAATCCACCACCAGGTAATAGAAATTCGTCTGAAACGCTACCAAAATCGTTAGTGACCAATTCCTTTTTTGAAACTTCTTTGCCGTTGGTATCAGCTAGAATGACAGTTACTTTTTGCTTACCAATAACTTTTGTTTGATCGTAATATTCTTGTTTTAAAATCCCTTTAAAAAAGACTTTTTGTCCAGGACGATAAATTGCACGATCCGTAAAAATAATAATGTTCTTAAGGATTCTGGTTTGGTTTTCTGGTTCTTCGTTTCGGTTATTTCTAATATCATCGTAATCGCGATCGATCACCAAATGCTTTTTGGAAGCAGGGACGTAGATAATGCTGTCGTCATATTCGCGGTCTTTTGACTTTGGAAGTAAAAAAATGCCCGATGCGTCGGTTGTTCCGCTGCCTGTTTTTATAAGCTTGTTCTCGCGTTTGTTGTCGTATTTGTTTTCATAATCGTTTATGTTTTGATACATGACATAATCCGAATTTGCTAGATTTTGTCCAGTTTTAGAATTCAGAACTTGAAAACTTACTTTGTTATCATCTTCATATCGTTTAATATGAAAAATATATGTAACGGAGATGTTGGTACTTTTCGTTGTACCATTGGGATAAACATATTCTATTTCGAAAAGTAATTCATCCAAAGGCGGGATTGCAACAAAGGTTTGGTGTGCTTTGAAATCCTGAAATGTTGTTAGTTTGTAATCGTCACTTCTAAAGTTTTTCTCTATTAAATGGGGATTTCGAGAGGTAATTTGTTTTTGGTTAAGTTGATAACGATCCCAAATTTGTTATTTATTAAATTCTCATATTTCGAAGTTTTGTATTCAATTAGCGGAGAATGTTCTCCATCAAAAAGGATCATGGCTGTTGGTCTATTCAATGTATTGACATCCGCATACCAAGTTGTTGTTCCGTTTGAGAATTTAAAAGTTTTAGCATTGGTTCTTCCCACGAACAATTTGTCTGTTGCGCCACCAAAGCTGTTGTAGATTTTGTTAGATAATTCGGTGTGTTCTTTTAGTTGTTGCTCGTTTGCTTTTAAGTTTTCATTCTGAACAAAAAAAAGAGCTTTCGTGGGATTGCTAATACCGAAGTCGGCTTTATCATTTGTTGTTGCGGTACGGATGGGAGATGTCGTACACGAGTATAGCGCAACTAATAATAGAAGTAGGTAGTTTTTCAGCATTTCATTTTTAGCTTATTATTAAATTCTATTCTTAGATTTTACAATCTGGATTTTATAGAAACTTAACTGAATTAAACATACTAAAAATGTTTTTGTAAAATTTCCTTATGACGAAAAATTTTTTGATGTAAAAAGATAAACTATAAACACAAAAAAAACCTTCAGAAAAATCTGAAGGTTTTAAGTAGCCCGTAGGGGAATCGAACCCCTCTTACCAGAATGAAAATCTGAGGTCCTAACCGATAGACGAACGGGCCATTTTATCGTCTTACGCTAACTTGTTAACGTGTTTAGTCAATTTGCTTTTTAAGTTTGCAGCTTTGTTTTTGTGGATGATGTTTTTCTTCACCAACTTGTCTAACAAAGAAATTACTTTTGGTAATTGCTCAGTAGCTACAGACTTTTCCGTTTCATTACGTAATACTTTCAAAGCTGTTCTAGCAGTCTTGTGATAGTATCTGTTTCTTAATTTTCTTTTGTCGTTCTGTCTGATTCTTTTCAGAGCAGATTTATGATTTGCCATAACTCCTAAAACTTGGGTGCAAAGATATGAATTTTTTTTAAACTTCAAAATCTTTTTTCAAAATTTATGAAAATTATTTTTACTAAGGATTATTGGGCGATTGCTGAGGTCTTTTTGTTTTTATAAATATTACTTTTTCGAATGCTGGTTCTTCTTTTTATGATAATAATTGCTAAGAGTAGGCTAGGAGAGTCTTGTTTATTAATCATTCGCAATTTAGCTTGTTTTAACAACTTAGTGTTGACAAAATTTTTTATTAGATGCGATGCTTTTAGTTTTGTTAAAAAAATGGGAGATTTAATTTTTTGTCTTTGCCTAAATAAAATATGATTTTGAAAATAAGGCACAAAAAAAACCTTCAGAAAAATCTGAAGGTTTTAAGTAGCCCGTAGGGGAATCGAACCCCTCTTACCAGAATGAAAATCTGAGGTCCTAACCGATAGACGAACGGGCCATTTTATCGTCTTACGCTAACTTGTTAACGTGTTTAGTCAATTTGCTTTTTAAGTTTGCAGCTTTGTTTTTGTGGATGATGTTTTTCTTCACCAACTTGTCTAACAAAGAAATTACTTTTGGTAATTGCTCAGTAGCTACAGACTTTTCCGTTTCATTACGTAATACTTTCAAAGCTGTTCTAGCAGTCTTGTGATAGTATCTGTTTCTTAATTTTCTTTTTTCGTTCTGTCTGATTCTTTTCAGAGCTGATTTATGATTTGCCATAACTTTCTAAAAATTGACTGCAAAGATATGAATATTTTTTAAACTTCAAAATCTTTTTGTAGATTTTTTTTCAAAATTAAATTTTCGTAGCCTATAGGGGAATCGAACCCCTGTTGCCAGGATGAAAACCTGGAGTCCTTACCACTAGACGAATAGGCCATTCGTTTTTTTGTGGTTGCAAAAGTAGATACTTTTTTTATTCCTTGCAAATCTTTTTTTAGTTTTTCAAGACTTTTTGAATGATAGAATTCTTAATGCCTTTATTTTCAATGTCTTTTTTTGCGGCAACAGCGTCCTCCAAAGTTTTATATTTACCATAAGTGTAGTAAAAAATTCCTTTTTCTTTTGTTCTTTCTACATCTTTTAGGGTTTTTAGAAGATAAGAATCGCTTTTTAATTTATCCTCAGTAACGGCTACTTCTAGCGTATAATATCCGAATCCTAACATCTGATTAGGTAAGAAACTGATTGCCATTGCATTTCTGAAACCTGCATCTTTAGCAGTTTTTAGATTGTTGTCTCTTACCGATGCAAGATTTGTAACCGCGTAATAATACTTGTAAACGTTGTTTTCTTTGATTGGTAAAATGTAATTTAGACCTTTTAAAGCAGCATCATTTTCGTTATAACGTGTCGCGGTGCTCATCAACAAGATTCTGAAATCATTTTTCATTGGGATTTCAGCCGGTTTTACTGGTTCTGGTTCTTTCGCTGCGGCGAATCCTCCATTGATCGCTTTTCTGTAATCTAATAAAGCTTTGTAAATGCTTTCTGCAACTTCTTTTTGACCTTTCTCGGAAGTAAGATAAGCGGCGTCGTCATAATTATTAACGAATCCAGTTTCTACCAGTACTGACGGCATCGCATTTTTTCTGAGCACATGTAGATCAGCTTGTTTTACACCACGAGAAAAGCGGTTGTTATCTTTTACAAAATTTTCTTCGATAAGGCCACCTAGCCATTGACTAGCTTCCAAGTATTTGCTCTGCTGAATTTTTAATGCAATTAAAGATTCTGGAGAACGTGGATCATAGTTGGCGAAATTCTGTTTGTCATTTTCATCTAAGAATATCACTTCGTTTTCAGCTTTTGCAACTTCCAGGTTCGCTTTGTTTTGGTTAGGTCCTTGTACAAAAGTTTCTGTACCTTGGGTTGTAATGCTGCTTCCTGGCGAAGAGTTAACGTGTACGGATACAAAAAAGTCCGCTTTATTTCGGTTGGCAAGGTCTGTTCTAGAAGTCAAAGAAGGATATTCGTCTATCTTTCTAGTATAAATAACTTTGAAATCTTTGTTTTTTTCGAGCATTTTGCCTAGTTTTAAAACAACGCCCAAGGTGATGTCTTTTTCTTGCACTCGACCGAGGTCACTATAGTTTCTGTTAGCGCCAATGTCCGGTCCACCGTGTCCTGCATCCAATACAACAGTGAATTTTTTTTGACTAAAACCTAAGACTGAAAGCAGTACTAGAAGTATGCTAATATATTTTTTGGAATAAAATTCTGTAGTAAACATATTAATTTTTAAAAATTAATTAATTTTGACCCGAATTACAGATGTACTGATTTGGGCAAAAGCATTTTCAAAAATATACCACTATTTTTAATTTTCCTAATTTTTAACAGTTTTTTAGCACAACAAAAACCTATTAAAACTATTGAAATTGGGACGAAACAAGATACGATTCGCAAGAATGATACGATTCCTGCAAAGGAGCAATTAGAGGGCGTTGTTAAAACAAAAGCCGATGTAGAACGCAATTCTTTTTCTACCAAACAAACCTTCCTCGAAAAAAATGCTCAGGTCATCTACCAAGATATGCAGATTGATGCTGACTATATTCGAATCGATTGGTCGAATAGTAAAATATATGCGCGTGGAGGTCTGGACGAGAAAGGTCGGGTTAAAAAACCTGCGATCGCTACCCAAGCTGGTAAAAAGTATGAGTACGACGAGGTTATCTACGATTATAAAACCAAACAAGCGGTTGCTTTTAATGCCAGAACAGAAGAGAGTGAAGGCGTTATTGTAGCGCAAAAAACCAAAAAGTATAACGACTCTGTGTTCTTTATGAGAAACGGAAAATATACGACAGATACTTATTTTATTCAGAAGAAGGATACGATTGCGGATTATTATTTACTAGCTCCGAATATTAAATTAGTAAAAGGTAAAGAAAGTTCTCAGGTTATCACAGGACCAATCCAGATGTACATTGAGCAGGTGCCAACACCTTTGGTAATGCCATTTGCGATTTTGCCATTTTCGGAAAAACGTTCTGCTGGTATTTTGATACCGAGTTTTGGAGAGCGTCAGGATGTTGGTTTTTTCTTAAATGGTCTCGGCTATTATCAACCTATTGGAGAACATTTTGATTTAAAAATTCTATCGGATCTTTATACAAAAGGTAGCTGGAATCTTCGCCCAGAGATGAATTACCTCAAAAAATACCGTTACAGTGGACGTTTCAATGCGGAGATTGGGACTATTGTTAGAGGGATAAAAGGTTTGGACGACTATTCGCGATCGTCAACCTATAAAATTGCTTGGACGCACACGCAGGATAATAAAGCCAATCCGTTATTTACTTTTAATGCGGCAGTAGATATCACGAGTCAAAAGTTCTATAGTAACCTTTTGAACAACAATTATATTTACAATAACGAAAATCTAAAAACAAATCAAACCTCTAGGGTTAGTATTCAGAAGCGTTTTTTGAATTTGCCGATTACTATTAATGCCAATGCAACTTATTCACAGAATTTTGCGACAGGAGTTACGGATATTCGTTTGCCAGATTTAACGGTGGCTATGAGTCAGTTCTATTTATTTAAGCCAAAAACTGGTATGCGAACTGGACTTTTGGAAAATATAACGGTCAACACTGGTTTGTCGATGACCAATTATGTGCAAACAAAAGAGGAGGAGTTGTTCAAAGATCAAATGTGGAAAGACATGAAGACGGGGCTTCGTAATAATATTGCCTTGTCGAGCAATACGAGTATTGCTAAATATTTGACTTTTACTATAAGTGCAAATGTTGATAATGTTTTAACAACGAAAACAATTGAGAAGCGTTACAATGTATTGACAGATAAAGTTGATAATATTACTAAAAATCAGTTTGCTGGATTTTCAACCTTCAATACTTCGGCGAGTTTGCAAACCGTACTTTATAAGTTTTTAAACTTTAAAAAAGGATCAACTATAGAGGCGATTCGACACATGGTGACACCAAGTGTTAGTTTCAATTATACGCCAGATTTTGCTGCTAAAAATTGGGGCTATTATCGGGAGTTTTATGGGTCTCGTGGCGAGATGACCAAATATTCTATTTTTGAAGGAGGTATCTATGGTGCGCCGAGTGCAGGACTTACGCAGAGTATTGGTTTTAATATCGCCAATAATTTAGAAATGAAAGTGAAGTCAAAGTCAGACTCAACTGGTGTTAAAAAACTTAAGATTTTTGAAAACTTAAATATTTCTGGTAACTACAACTTTGCAGCAGATAAAAATAAATGGTCGGTGATTAGTGTTAGTTCGCAGTCGTCTTTCTTTAATAGTAAGTTGACGGTTAATACGATGTTAACCTTAGAACCGTACAAAATTCTATATGATGCAACTGGTAACAACGGCGTGCGTACAGAAGATTTTGGACATTTCAGTTTACAAGGCTTTAATTTGCAGTTAGGTTATTCATTAAGCGATGAGATTTTTGGAAAGAAAGAGGAACTAGGCAAAATTTATAAAAAGAAAGGAGAAATCCGTAACGAAGAGTATTATTTTGATGAGGATAATTATGCGAGATTTACACAACCTTGGAGTTTACGAATTAATGCAAATTATGCTTATACAAGAGGCTTGTCATTATTCGGAACCAAAATGGCAACCGCAGGATTAGACGGAAACATCAAGCTAACACCCTTTTGGAACATTACAGGTCGAGCGTCTTATGATTTTATATCAAAGGAAATATCACAAGCGTCATTAGGTTTTTCTCGTGATCAACGAAGCTTTACGATTAGCTTCAACTGGGTGCCTTTCGGTGTTTACAAAGTCTATGACTTCTTTATCGGTATTAAAGCCAATATCTTGAGCGATGCTATTAAATACAAAGATCGAAGCTTTACCCAACCAAGAAGTAGCTTCTAAAATTGATAAAAATGCTTAGATTTGTAAGCGAAATCAACATTAAACTATGAAGAAAATCATCAATACAGATAAAGCGCCCGGCGCGATTGGTCCTTATTCTCAAGCTAATATGGCGAATGGCATACTCTATATTTCGGGACAGATCCCAGTTGATCCTCAAACAGGAAAATTGGCTGAAGGTATCGAAAAAAGTACGCATCAAGTGATGAAAAACTTAGAAGCGATATTAACAGAAGCTGGTTTGACATTTAGCCACGTTGTTAAAGCAACAATTTTCTTAAAAAGTATGGACGACTTTGCTGTGATGAATGATATCTACGCGTCTTACCTAGATGCTGCTGCCTTCCCAGCTAGAGAAACAGTGCAAGTGTCCTGTCTTCCTAAAAATGTAGATGTAGAAATTTCTATGATTGCACACGCTGATTAATGAATTTTTTTAGAAACTTATTTGGTGTTATCTGTGGGCTTGTTGTAGCAGGACTCATTATTTCGCTAGGGATACGCATTAACCCAAGCTGGATTAACTATGAAGAGTGGGCGCCATTTGAGCATTGGAAACAACAATTAATTGCGGTTAAGGAGCAGGAAAGCTTTTTTGCAGCTCTGTTATTTTTCGGTGGACTTGGTGTAAGTGTTGGTGGCGTTGTAACGGCTCTCATTGTTAAATATGCAAAAGTAGCTTATGCTATTTTGATAGGTTTTATCATGCTTTTCATCGCAATGCTAGATATTATTATATATCCTTATCATCCCACGTTTTATAAGATTTCGATATTTCTAGTCTTTTTCCCGTTCTCTTGGATTGGAGGGAAAATCGTGGAAGTGATCTACGAACGGAAAAAGAAAGCGGAAGCAAAAAAGAATCAGATTAAGCATAACTAAGCAAGCCTTTTGGTTTGCTTTTTTTTGTCTAGTTTAGTTGACGTTTTAAAATTTTAAAAGATATTTGTAAAAAAAATAAAAACTATTAAACATGGCAGAATTAGAAGTTGCTAAATCGACAAAGAAAATCTACTACACTGCACAATCCAGAGAGCATAATGTACTCCATAAGCTTAAAGAAATTGGTATGGAAATCGCCATTATCATCTTTGCAGTATCGGTTTCTATCGCTTTTCATAATTGGAGCGAAGAGCGACATGAGCAGAAAGAAGTAAAGCATTTTTTGCTTGGGATTAAAAAAGATCTGAGAAGCGACATTGCAGAAATGCAAGGGGATTTGGAAGCTTATAAAAACCAGAAAAAATTCTTTGGATACATTGCAAAAATCCCAAATGGTCAAGTTGCGGACAAAGATTCTATTCATCTTAACCGTGATTTCTTATTTAATTTTACTGGATTTAATGGTAATCAAGGGCGTTATCAAGGTTTTAAATCTTCTGGTAAAATAGGTTTTATAGAGAATGAAGAACTTCAGAATGATATTTTAGACTTTTATGAGGAAGATGTCCCGCTTTTAATAACGTCGACGGATTTCTACAAAGCTCAGAAGCTAAAATATGCAGATTTCCTTTTTGATCATGTTCAAAACTATCCAGATGGTAATTTTTTAAAAATGATTTCTTCTGATCCTATTAAGAATCGAAGCAAAGTCTATCTCTCGGCTGTGGATCAGATAATCGGTAATTACACGATGTGCATCAAACAAATGGAAAAAATTATTACTAAAATCGACCACGAGTATAAGCATTAGTATAGTCATTAAAACTTATTTTATTTCCAAATTTGGGAGCTTTATTAAGTTCCGAATTTCTAAAAATATCCGATGTTGAAATATTATAAGGCGTACATTTTTCTAAAAATAATAGAATAGCAAGCACAGATATTTGGATCAAAAATGTTTTCTTATTTTTTTTTGAACATACGATGTGGTTTTCAGTGCTAAAGCTGATTTTAAAAGTACAAAAAAGAATTTAAGAGAATTGTTATTGATATACGATAGACGATTTACAAATTCTTGCTGTGTCGATGCGTATTTGGAAAGATAGTTTGGAACTAAAAATACATATCGTTCTGCTCAATACAAAAAAATGAAATAAATGATAAGTGTTGATAAACTAAAACTTATCATCCAAATCCTATGAAGATAATTTGTTTTTGAACTAGGATTGGCTTAATTTCGTACAGCATAAAATTTAAAATACTTTAATAATGAATCAGGATATCATCTTCGACCTTATCGAGAAAGAAAGACAAAGACAAACACACGGCATCGAGCTTATCGCATCAGAAAACTTCGTGTCAGATAATGTAATGAAAGCGATGGGAAGTGTGCTTACTAATAAGTATGCAGAAGGTTATCCTGGTAAAAGATATTATGGTGGTTGCGAAGTGGTAGACGAGGTTGAGACTTTAGCGATCGATCGCGCAAAGCAACTTTTCGGTGTAGACTATGTTAACGTACAGCCACATTCTGGTTCTCAGGCTAATGCAGCAATTTATTTAGCCGTGTTAAAACCTGGCGACAAAATTATGGGAATGGATCTTTCGATGGGAGGTCACCTAACACATGGTTCTGCGGTTAACTTTTCTGGGATACAATATGATGTTGTTTCTTATGGCGTAGATCGTGAGTCAGGACTTATCGACTATGATCAAATGCGTGAGGTAGCGCTTCGTGAAAGACCAAAAATGATGATTGCTGGTTTTTCTGCATATTCTAGAGATTTGGATTATGCTAAATTTCGTGAAGTAGCTGACGAAATTGGTGCAACACTTTGGGCTGATATTGCGCATCCTGCTGGACTTGTTGCTAAAGGACTTCTTAATAATCCTTTCGATCATTGTCATGTTGTGACAACAACAACGCACAAGACACTGCGTGGACCTCGTGGTGGTATGATTATGATGGGTAAAGATTTTGAAAACACTTACGGGCACAAAACACCAAAAGGTGATATCAAAATGATGAGCCAAGTTTTGGATGGTGCTGTTTTCCCAGGAATCCAAGGTGGTCCGCTAGAGCATGTTATTGCTGGTAAAGCGGTAGCTTTTGGAGAAGCGATTGATACACAATTTGAGGTTTATGCAAAACAAGTGAAAGCCAATGCACAAGCTTTAGCAAAAGCAATGATTGCAAATGGTTTTGATATCGTAAGTGGCGGAACTGATAATCACCTGATGTTGGTGGATCTTCGTAACAAAAATGTTAACGGTAAAGAAACGGAAAAAGCTTTGGTAAAAGCAGATATCACGTGTAATAAAAATATGGTTCCGTTTGATGATAAGTCACCATTCACAACATCTGGTATTAGATTAGGGACAGCTGCAATTACAACAAGAGGTCTTAAAGAAAATGATATGGAAGCTATTGCTTCTCTAATTTCTGAAGTGGTTGATAACATCAAAAACGAAGAAGTTTTAGCATCTGTTAGAACGAAAGTTAACCAACTAATGGAAGGAAAAGCGCTTTTCAATTATTAAAATTTCGTTTTTAAAATAAATAAAATTCCAACGTCGTAAGGCTTTGGAATTTTTTTGCTTTAAATTTGAGGTTCTTTTGTATTAAATATTATTAAAAGCTAATTGTCTAGTGGAAAAAAAATCCTACACCTTTACTGAAATTAAACTTAAAATGCTCAATTATTGTGTTTATCAGGATCGTTGTCATTATGAGGTTGAACAGAAGATGCGTGAGTTTTTGTTAATTCCGGAAGCTAAAGAAGAGATTTTGATGTATCTTATTCAAGAAAAATATTTGGATGAAGAACGTTTTGTGAGAAGTTATATTCGTGGAAAATTTTATATTAAACACTGGGGACGTAACAAAATAAAAATTAATCTCAAACAAAAACAAATAAATGATAAGCTGATTGGTCGTTGTTGGGATGAGATTGATGATGGCGACTATCAAAAACAAATTATAGAATATATAGAAAAGCAATCCGATTCTAATAACGAATCGAATTTGTTTAAGAAGAAAAATAAAATTATCAAGTTTTTACTGTCTAAAGGTTATGAATATGATTGCATTTTAGACGCTTTTGAAAACTCTAGTATATGAAACTTAGATTAATTTAGTAAAAATTTTGAAATTATTAATGAAAAATCCTTACTTTCGTCAAATATTTTTAAGATAATAACTATGAAAAAAGCATCGATTGTTCTTTTTCTTTTGACTATAGGTTTTATGTCGGCTCAAAGCTTTAAATTAGGAGCTACAGCAAATATACATAGATCTTCTATCGTACATGTTCATGATGTTTCTAAACCCGCATGGGGAGGTGGTGTTGGCGTTTTTGGAGAAATTCCTATCGTAGATAATGATATTTTCGACTCTGCGTGGCTTTATCTGGTTCCGCAGTTAGAATTTAGTATGCAAGGAGAGAATGCTCAACCTTATAGTAATAAGGATAAGCAGCAATTTCCAAATTATTATCTAGGTGTTCCTGTTTATGTAAAATACTTCTTTCATAGAAGTGGTTGGAAAAGCGATTTGTTTTTGATGGCTGGTCCAAGATTTGAGTTTTTAGTCTATAATGATCGAAAAGGCCCAGAAGGTTATGCAATGTACGCTGGACAGGAAGATAAAATCAATAGCTTTGGTTACGGCTTGTCTGTTGGTGCAGGACTAAGAGTACAAGATGATTGGGAGATTTTTGTAAGATTCGATAGAGGATTTAGCAAAATTTATCCTGATTATGATGCCGCTAATAAAACTTCAACATATAATCGTTTATTAGGTCTTGGTGTTAATTATTACATCAAATCTTTCGATTAATTTAATTTTCACGGATGATGAATAACAAGAGAGGTGTTGTAACCTGTTCTCTACTATTTTTTTTTCTCATAATTGTTTCTTGTAAGCCCAAAGAAAATATGGTTTATATGCAAAACCATAATTTTGAGCAGGAGGTATCTGAAGCACGTTATAATGGACTGAAGTTACAAGAAGGTGATGTTTTAGAGATTGTGGTTTCGGCCTATGATGATATTGCAGTTAAGCCTTTTAACCTAAGCACGATGGAGCAGACCAATGCTGGTGTGGATCCATCATCAAGTGGAGTTGTTTCCAAACCTAATCAGTATGTTGTTTCCAGTGAAGGCTATGTTGTGATGCCTGTTTTAGGGCAGGTGTACTGTAAAGGGATGACCAAGCAACAATTAAAACAAGATTTAGAAGTACGATTGAAGCAATATCTAACAGATCCTTTGGTTAATGTAAAACTTGTCAATTTTAATGTTAGTGTTATTGGGGAGGTGAAGAGTCCTGGGCAAAAGACCAGTACGACTGAACGCCTTAATATATTTCAAGCTATTGCTTTAGCAGGAGATATGACGGATGGAGGCGACCGTACCAATGTAAAGCTTATACGTTATTCCGAATCCCAAGCCAAGGATGAGGTTGTTGCTCTTAATTTGTCCGAAAGTAATATTGTCAATTCGCCATATTATTATCTACAGCAAAATGATATTGTCTACGTAGAGCCAGATAAAAACAAACAAATTGCGGCGAATACCAATCCTAATAAGGCGTTGTATTTTCAGCTTTTCGGAGTGTTAATGGCAACTATCGCGTTAATTATAAGATTTAAGTAGGTTAATGGAGTTATTAGATAATCAAACTGCATCGAAAAAACATAAGATCAATTTAAAGAAAGAACTTAAAAAATACGTTAAGTTTTGGCCTTTATTTTTGATATTTCCGCTACTATTCTATACAGCAGCGAAAATTTATTTACGCTATACACCGCCACAATATTTTAGTAAAACAACTCTTAAGTTTGAACAGACATCGCCTCGTGCTGCACAACAGGCGCTCAACGATTTAAAGAATCTTGGGGTTGGGGTTTCCAATGAAGAGCTTGATGCTGAAACTGTGGTAATGGTTTCTAAGCCTATCCTTGGACAAGTGGTTAAAAATCTCAATCTTGATGTTAAGTATTATTCGGTAGGAACTATTAAGGAAGTTGAGTATTATAACGAGCTCCCTATTAAAGCACGTATTGTTGAGCTGAAGAATCCGGAGCAGTTTGGTGGGGTTTCTTATCTTATAGAGTCTAAAAATTCAAGCAGTTTCACATTATCAGATGTTGAAGGTAAGAATCTTAAAAAATACAACTTTGGACAGGTGGTTGATTTAGGATTTGGTAAGGTTGTTTTTGAGAGAAAATTTCCTAGCATAGAGGTGAAAAATACCAAAGTTGTTTTTACGAACCCTAAAAATGTTATTTCTGGTCTGGAGGGAGCTTTAAATGTTAGTATCTATAAAAGTCTTTTGATGGATATTAGTATGACGAGTGCTTCTTATCGTAAATCGGAAGCTATTCTTAAAGAATTAGTTGATGTGTATAATGACGAGGGGATCAAGGATAAGAATCAGGAGGCACAATTTACAGCTGACTTTATTGATAAGCGTTTACAAATTATTACTGATGAACTTGCTGGCATCGAGAATCAAAAAGAAGGTGTTAAACGTGAATACCAAATTACCGATCTAGCAACACAAGCGCAATTGGCACTTACCAATGTTAATGCCAATACCAAAGAAGTCTTAGGCTATGCTACGCAATTAGATTTGGTAACTTCAGTATATAATTTAGCCAATAGCAGTTCTGTCAATTTGTTGCCGACAGGACTAGGCTTAGCAGGATCTATCGATACACAAATCTCTCAGTATAACGATTTGGTGTTAACACGTAATCGTGTTTTAAAACAAGCGACCAATGCCAACCCTGCAGTAATCGAAATGAACAAACGTATTGCTGGGCTCAAAGATGCTATTCGTAGTAATCTTGGCGATGTTCGTAGAACTTTGCAAGACAATATATCGAGATTACAAGGTGATATTAACAATGATAAAAGCAAGATCGATCGTTATCCAACGCAAGAGAAAATTTTCCGTAGTATTGATAGACAACAGAATTTAAAAGAAGCGCTTTACTTATTCTTATTACAAAAACGAGAAGAGAATGCTATTAATCTAGCTGTTGCCTTACCAAAGGCTAAAGTAGTTAATCCTCCATACACAACCGGTATTGTAGCGCCAAAAAGGCAAATGATTTTGTATTCGGCTATTGCTTTAGGTTTTATCATACCACTATTGTTTATCTTTATTAAGCTTTTGCTTAATACTAAAATTTACTCAAAGGAAGATATAGATAGCGTGTTAAGCAATGCTAGCCTAATTGGTGAAATTCCTGAGAATAATGATAAAGAGGAATTGATGAAGCTGGATGACTTTACGGTTTATGCCGAGTCATTTAGAATATTGGCTTCTAATCTTAAGCACATGCTCAAGGTAAAAGGAGCTAATCAAAAAAGTGCTACGATTTTGGTAACTTCTTCAGTAAAAGGTGAGGGGAAAACCACTATTTCTATGAATCTGGCAGTGAGTTTATCTGGAAACGCAAAGGTGTTAATTATAGGTGCTGATATTAGAAACCCTCAACTACAGCGTTTTGTACATAAATCAAAAAACGGATTGACAGATTATTTGGTGTCTGATGATATAACGCCAGAGGCTTACATTATCGATTCTCGAATTAACGCCAACTTAGATATTTTCTTTAGTGGTGCCAAATCACCTAATCCGAATGATTTATTGGACATGGATAAGTTTGATGATATGATTACATATCTACGGACTAAGTATGATTATATTATTATGGACTCGGCTCCAATGATGTTGGTGAGTGATACGCTTAACTTAGTTGATCAATCAGATTACATCCTTTATGTTGCAAAAGCCAACTATACTGAAAAAGAAATGTTACTTTTTGCTGATAATTTTATGAAGGAGAATAAAGTTAACAATATGTCTTTTGTTCTTAATAATGTAAAACCCGAGTTTTCACGTTATGGTAATAAGTATGGCTATGGGTATTATCATGTGGAATCGAAAAAATCAGGTTTAGGACGTAAAATTTTTAAAAAGTAAATAGGTAGATGTCATTAAGAAAGCAAGCTCTTTCCGGAATGTTGTGGTCTTCCATTCAGACTTTTGGGAACCAGTTCATTAATTTTGGAGTATCCATCATTCTTGCACGTTTACTCTTACCTGCTGAATTTGGGCTTATCGGTATGATTGGCATTTTTATGGGTATCGGAGGGGCTCTTATTGGGAGTGGACTCGGTGCTTCACTGATCAGGACTACGGATGCAGATCAACGAGATTATTCAACAGTATTTGTCTTCAACTTGGTGGGCAGTATTATTATTTATGCGGTGATGTTTATTGCGGCACCTTATATAGCAGATTTTTTCAAGCAACCGGTACTTACCAAAATTACCCGTCTTTATACTTTAAGTTTTATTATCAGTGCATTTACTGCGGTGCAGGTCACAAGATTACACAAGCATCTTGATTTCAAAACGGAAACCAAATCATCTCTTGTTTCCACGCTGGTTTCTGCTGTTGTTGGGGTGAGTTTGGCTTACAGCGGCTTTGGAGTGATGAGTTTAGTATGGATGGGACTTGCCGGAGCAGTAGTGAATACAGCGATGTTGTGGGTGCAGTCAGGATGGAGACCTTCTCTTATATTCGATCAGCAAAAATTCCGTTACCATTTTGGTTTTGGCAGCCGGATGATGTTTTCAGGTATCCTGGATATTCTTTTTAGCAATGCATACACCCTACTGATTGGTAAGTTTTATGCTCCTGCACAATTGGGTTTTTATAATCGCGCCGACAGTTTAAAGCAACTTCCCGTAAGTACCTTTTCAGGGATTTTAAACAAAGTAACCTATCCGCTTTTTGCCGAAATCAAAAATGACGATGTTCGCTTAAAGTCTGTTTACAAACAGATCATGAAAATGGTGATCTTCATCATAGCCCCTGTTTTAGTAATGATGGCAGTTTTGGCGGAGCCGCTATTCAGGTTTCTTTTTACCGAAAAATGGTTGCCTGCTGTTCCTTATTTTCGTATTCTTTGTGTTGCAGGAATTCTTTATCCGCTGCATGCTTATAACCTGAATATCCTTTCCGTAAAAGGCAGAAGTGACCTTTTTCTAAGGCTTGAAATCATCAAGAAAGTCTTGCTTCTTGTAGTTCTTGCAGGGTCTTTTTCTTTTGGAATTATGGGACTTATTTGGGGGCAGGTTATTTTCTCTGTGATGGCTTTTTTTATCAATACCCATTACTCCGGTAAATTTTTAAAATATCCCTCATGGGAACAGCTGCTCGATATTCTGCCGTCTATAGTCCTCACCATGGCCATGGGCATTGCAGTCCTTCTTCTGGATGCGGTCCTTTCCGGTTGTCGTGACATACTGCGCCTCCTGGCAGGTGCTTTAACCGGACTTATCTTTTTTCTTATCTTTGCCCGCATACTCCGGTTTGAGAGTGGAAAATTTATTGCGGAACTTCTGAAGAAGAAAATTCCAGTATCCATTCCTATTCCCTTTATTAAATACCTATGATCCCAGTAACGAAACCCTTTTTACCTCCACAGCAGGTTTATCAGCATTATCTTGACGGAATCTGGAAGCGGCAGTGGCTTACCAATATGGGTCCGCTTGCCAGTGACCTGGAACTGCGCCTGAAAGAAACCCTGAAAGTGAATCATCTGCTTTTTGTGACCAATGGTACCGTGGCGCTGCAAATGGCGATTAAAGGATTAGACCTGAAAGGTGAGATCATCACCACACCGTTTTCGTTTGTGGCTACGACCAGTGCGATTGTTTGGGAACACTGTACTCCGGTTTTTGTGGATATTGATGAACATTCTTTAAACATTGATGCCGACAAGATCGAAGATGCGATTACGGAAAACACGTCGGCAATTCTGGCCACCCACGTGTATGGAAATCCCTGTGATGTGGAGAAAATTGAAGCCATCGCGAAAAAGCATCAGCTTAAAGTCATTTACGATGCGGCACATGCGTTTGGCGTTGAGGTGAATGGCAAATCAATCTTTGAATACGGTGATATTTCAACTTGCAGTCTGCATGCGACCAAACTCTACCACTCGGTGGAGGGAGGATTGGTGGTAACCAAAGATGCAGCTTTGCTCAAGAAGCTGGCGTACATGAGAAACTTTGGTTTTGATGGTCCTGAAAGTTTTGCCGACCTGGGCATCAATGGAAAAAATTCCGAATACCACGCTGCCATGGGATTGGCAAATTTAAAATATTTGGAGGTCATTCATCAGAAAAGAAAAGAACTGACGACAAGATATGATGAAAAACTAAAGAACTTGAAAGCACGGAGACCAATATGGCATGCCGCTTCGGAAAACAACTTCGCCTATTATCCGTTGGTGTTTGAATCGGAAGCGTTGATGTTGCAATGTATAGAGCTCCTAAAGCTGAATGAAATATTTACCAGAAGGTATTTTTATCCTTCGCTGGCGACATCCTTGCCTTATGTGAATCCACAGGATTTGCCAATAACAAATGATATCGCCCAAAGGGTTTTATGTCTGCCGTTGTATTATGATCTGACTTTGGAAGAAGTAGATTTAATTTGTCGATTGATATTAAGAGTTCAAAACAACTGACATGACAGCAGCCGTAATGCAACCCTATTTATTCCCCTATATTGGTTATTTTCAGATGATTAATGCAGTGGATGTATTTGTGTTTTACGACGATGTTAATTTTATTAAAGGCGGTTGGATCAACCGGAACAGAATGCTGATAAGCGGAAGTGACAAGCTTTTTACTGTCCCTCTCAAAGATGCTTCATCATTTAAATTAATTAAAGATGTTGAAATAAATAATGAGGTGCCTGCTTATTCAAAAATATTAACAACTCTTGCGCAAAGTTATAAGAAAGCTCCGTTTTACCAGAACGTTTTTCCCATTATAGAAAACGTTTTCAGCACAGAGGTTTCAACAATCGCTGATCTTACTATGTTAAGTATTAAGGCTGTTAATGAATATCTGGGAATTACCACCGTTTTAAAACGGTCTTCAGTGGATTTTGCTGATACCAAAGGCCTGGAGCGTGCAGAGCGTCTTATTGCCATCTGCAAGCAGACCGGAGCTGAAAAGTACATCAATGCTATTGGTGGACAGGAATTGTATACAAAGGAATATTTTGCTTCGCAGGGAATCGATCTGAAATTTATTAAGTCAGAGCCCATAGCGTACAAACAGTTTGACAACGAATTTGTGCCCTGGTTGTCTATTATTGATGTGCTGATGTTTAACTCTGTTGAAGTGGTACATCATTTATTAAAAAAATACCAAATCCTGCAGGCAGATGAACAATAAAGCGATAGGTGGATATTTTGAGCTTGAAACTGCGCCGAAGGAAAACTATCTTCATGCCGGATTGTTGGCTTTGAACACAGCCAGGAACAGTTTTGAGTATATCTTGGCGGCAAGAAAATTTAAGCATGTTTACATCCCGTATTTTACATGCGATGTGATGCTGGAACCTGTTGAAAAACTCGGTTTGAGTTATTCCTTTTATGATGTGGATGATCACTTGGAACCTGTCTTTGATTATGGTGAGATTAAGGAAGAAGAAGCTTTCCTTATAACAAATTATTTCGGTGTAAAAGGTCAATTTATCAGGAATATTGCCGGGCAGATTCGAAATGTGGTTGTAGACAACGCACAGGCATTATTTGAGCAACCTTTGCCGGGTATTGATTCCCTGTACTCGCCCCGAAAGTTCGTAGGAGTTGCTGACGGCGGGTATGTTTCTACCACAGCAAAACTGCATACAGATCTTGTAGCAGATCAAAGTTTCGAAAGAATGTCGCATCTTTTAAAGCGGGCAGATTTAGGCGCAGAAGCCGGTTATGAGGATTTTAAAGTTAATGATGCTTCTTTGGAAAACCAACCCATAAAAAGAATGTCGGCATTAACTAAGAAAATACTGGCAGGTTTGGATTACGAAAGGATTACAAAAATACGTCAGGAAAACTTTTCATTTTTTCATCACCATCTGGGAGCTTCAAATAAGCTTCAAATTGATACGGATATTTCTGTTGTTCCCATGGTTTATCCTTACCGTTGTTATGACGCAGCAAGAATTAAGAGTGATTTGGTAAAAAATAGAATATTCTGTGCCACCTATTGGCCGAATGTCTCGGAGTGGTGTAATGAACAGCAGAATTCCTGGCATTTAGCGAACGAGATCATAGCACTGCCGATTGATCAGAGATATACAACTGAAAATCTTAACAAAATAGTACAATTATTACAATGAATATAGTAGGAAAAAAAATTTTATTGCGAGCAATTGAACAGAATGATTTGGTATTGCTCCACAAGTGGGCCAATGACCCTTATATTAACACAATGATAGGCGGCTGGCACTTCCCTTCCAATCTTAACGATCAGCAAAAGTGGTTTGACTCTTTATCTGTTAAATCGTTTCACCAGAGATTTGCGATTGAAGCGCCGGATTTGGGATTAATTGGCACTGCAAATTTAGTTGATATCAACTGGAAGGATAAAAATGCTTTTCATGGAATGTTATTGGGAGATAAGGATATACGCGGAAAAGGATATGCAGTAGATACCATCATGACAATCATGAGATATGCATTTGAAGAGTTAGGATTAAACCGTCTCGACGGCTCAATCATTGAATATAACGAGCCATCTTACGGTGTTTATGTAAAAAAATGCGGATGGAAGGATGAAGGCGTTTTACGAAATTGGTACTACAGAAAAAATCGGTATTGGGATAAAAAAATAGTTGGAATAACCGCTGAAGATTATGAAGACTTAATTAAGAAAAATAACTATTGGAATGACTGATTATGTAATGATAGACAAAACCGGAAATAAACAACCAACGGTATCTGTGGCGATGCTTACTTATAACCATGAAAATTATATTTCTGAAGCGATTGAAAGTGTGCTTATGCAAAAGACTTCATTCACTGTCCATATCGTGATTGCCGAAGACATGTCTACAGATAAAACCCGAAAAATTGTTTTAGATTATCAAAATAGGTATCCCGACCGCATAAAACTTATTTTGCAAAATGAAAATGTTGGAGCTAACAAAAATAATATATCGCTCTTTGAAAACTTGACAGGTAAATATATTGCTGCATTAGAAGGCGACGATTACTGGACCGACCCTCTGAAATTGCAGAAGCAGGTGGATTTTTTGGAGGAGAATGAGGAGTTTGCGATTTGTTTTCATCGAGTAGAACATCTGAAACAAGATGAGATTTCTTACGCTGATTATGATTTAAATGCCAATACCAAGGAGATTTCCTATTTATCAGATCTTGTAAATGGTAATTTTATTCATACTCCATCTGTGGTTTTTAGAAATTATGGTGATTTTCCTGATATATTACAAAAATTGTATCCTGGCGATTGGAACTTACACTTAATAAATGCTACCCACGGAAAAATAAAATTTATAAATGAATATATGGGTGTGTACAGAATTCATTCAGGAGGTGTGCATAGCAGTAAAGGTATCGCTCAATATATCATTAAAAGTACTCCTTCTATATTACTGATTTCAAATTTAATTGCAGAAAGAGGTTTTTTAAAAGAAGCCAAAGAATTACAGAAAAAGTATTCAAGAACTTTATTATACTATTATGGTATCAAAAATATTGAAAATAATTCAAATTATGATAGAATAAAGATAATATTTAAGCATGGTAATTTAAGACATAGATTATTATTCTGGAAATATATTCTTGACCGGGATTCTCAAAAATTATAAAAATATAAATGAACATTGAAAAAATTGTAGTTTTTACATACGGTGATGCTACAAATGCCTCAACTTGGTCTAATGTACCATATTTGCTTACCAAAAGTCTTGAAGAAAAGGGCTTTGAAATTACTCATGTAAATTTGGCATCTGAGCCGAAAATAAAATTATTTTGGAATAAATATATAGGTAAATTCTTATCATTTTTTTATAAAGACCAGCAATGCTATTATGAAGTTTCGTTTTTAAATCAATTAATAAACAACAGAAAGATAAAGAAAAGCGTAAATAAAAATAAAGATGCATATTTTAATATTTTTTTAGGTTACGATTTTTATAATAAATGGACAAATGTTCCGTCTCTATTACTTTGTGATTGGAGTTACAATATTTTTATTAAGGAACGGATGAAGCGACAACCTTACTTTTTTGAAAAATATTATTTTAATAAAAATAGTGAAGCTATTAGAAATGCGGACATTGTTGTTTCACTTTTTCAAGATTATGCATCCAAAATGGAAACTGAACATCGAAGAAAAATTGAATGTTATGGGAAAAATGTAGTTAATAATCTTTCACTAGAAATTTTTGAAGAAGAAGAAATTCTTAATGAGAAATCACAATCAAATTCTTTATTGTTTATTGGGAAAATATATTACAGAGAAGGTGCTGATAGGCTGATAAGAGTATTTAAAAAACTAAAAACTAAATATCCTAATTTAACATTGGATATTATTGGCTTTACAAAAGAAGAATATGGTGAAGAAGTTGAAGGAGTTGATTTCTTAGGTTATTTGAGAAAAGAGGTTGAGGAGGAAAACATATTGTATTACAGATCATTAAAAAATGCTAAACTTTTAGTAAATCCATCAGAATTATGGGCTGCATATTCTTCTACGGTGGAAGCTATGTATTTTTATACGCCTGTTCTTTTACCAAGAATACAACAGTTTATTAAAGAATTTGGATATAATATTTCAAATGGAGAATATATTGATAATTTTTCTGATGAAAATCTGATGAAACAAATAGAAGAAATAATTTTTTCAGATTATTATCGTCAAAAATGTAAAAAATCACATGAATTAGTGGAAGATTATACATGGGATAATTATACGAATTGGTTAATAAAATTAATGCAGAAAAATTAATGAAAAAACACCTTATAAAATATTATCTGCTGTTGCGCAATGCGCCTTTATTGTTGGTAAAAGCACCAAAGATTTTATCTTTTGAGGAAACCATTAATGAGATAGTGAAGCATAAAAAATCGATAAGTAGATACGGCGATGGCGAAATAAGAATGATGTTAAAAAGTGGTGGAATTGGATTTCAAAATGAAAATGAAGAACTTTCTGAAAGGCTCACAGAAGTGGTTTCAAATCCTTTTGATGATTTATTGATTTGTCTTCCCGATACTTTTAGGCATATGCCTGAAAATAAAATTGATTCTCAAATTTTTTGGTTAGGTTTTAATATGCTTTATGCCAAAAAGTTTATTGCTATTCTACCCGATAATCAAATTTATGGCAATGCAGGTATAACAAGATTTTATGAAGCTTATAAAAACAAAGAATCGAATCATATAAAATGGAAAATTGCACAGCTTAAAAGCATTTGGGATAAGAAAGATCTATTAATTGTTGAAGGTTCACTTACAAGAGTTGGGGTTGGTAATGATTTATTTTCAAATGCTTATAGTATCAATCGTTTGATTTGTCCATCAAAAAATGCATTTGATAAATATGAGCAGATTCTTAAATCTGCATTGGAATTGGGCAAGGATAAACTTATTTTAATTGCACTTGGTCCTACCGCTAGTGTTTTAGCTTATGATCTAGCAAAAGAAGGACTTTGGGCATTAGATATTGGTCATATTGATATAGAATACTCTTGGTTTCTACAAGGTGTAAATGAAAAGACTGCAGTAAAAGGGAAATACGTAAATGAGGCAGGAGGTTCTGGATCACCAGAAATTGATGACGATATTTATAAAAATACAGTAATAAGGGAAATAGAATAATGGAAATTCTTGCATTATTAGTTACATACAATTCCGAAAAATGGATCAGGAAGAATCTTGCTTCGATTGGTTCCGAGGCTGACATTCTTGTGTTAGACAATGGTTCCAAAGATAATACGGTCACCATTATACGCCAAGAGTTTCCTAATGTACGACTCATAGAAAATGAAGATAATTTGGGTTTTGCTGCCGCTAATAACATAGGGTTCGAGATAGCAACGAAAGAAAATTATGATTGGGTTTTTCTCGTAAATCATGATGGGTGGCTTGCAGAAGGTTGCATTGCCGAAATGATAAAAGTGATGCAAAATCCCGATTACAAAGAATACGGAATATTATCTCCTGTACATTTTGCAGGCGATAGAAAATCCTACGATTTTGGCTTTATTCGATTTTGTGATGTTAACAAGCTGGAAAATTACCAAAATAAAAAGATTGATGTTTTAGATGTGCAGGAAATAAACGGAGCCTTTATGATGATTTCGAAAGAGTGCCTTCAAAAAATTAACGGTTTCGATCCAATTTTCTTTTTTTACGGAGAAGATGTTGACTTATGCTTTAGAGCTAAAAAGTATGATTTTAAAATTGGTGTGGTTACAAAAGCAATTGCTTACCATGATCGAAAATACAGAGAGCCAGATGAAAATAGACTGGCTAATCTAGTGCTTTCAAATTATTTGGTTCAGTTTAAACAGATTAGAGGTGGGTTTTGGAATTCTTATATTAAAACGATGTATAGTTGTATTATCAATAAAAATACTCTTAAAGAAATGAATTTTAAAAAGGTTTTTAATTTTTTTGTTCATAATATTGAATCATTAAAATTTTCTTATAACAATTACAATTAATGAATTCATCTGTAATAATCACCACTTACCAAAGACCGGATTTTTTACTGCGTGCAGTAAAAAGTGTTTTGGCACAGTCGGTTCCGACTGAAGTTGTGGTTGTAGATGATAATGGATTAGGAACGGAAGACCAATTAAATACACAAATAGTTCTACAGCCTTTTTTAGATAAAATAACTTATCTTCCATTAGAAAAAAACGGTGGTGCTTGCATGGCAAGAAACGAAGGCGTAAAAATAGCTTCTGGCGATTATATATTTTTCCTTGATGATGATGATGAGTTTTTACCTGATAAAGTAAAAATTCAAACTGAATTTTTAAAAAATAATAAAGAATATGATGGTTGCCTTGCGGCATTTAAAAGGATAGATGATACAGAAAAAAAGGAAATTATAGCGGATGCAAATTTTCCTGTAGTTGGAGATTTTAGAAATTTCGCTTTACATGGTAATTTCTTTACACCTATGTTGTGCATCCGCAAAGATGCTTTGATAAGAATTGGAGGATTTGATATCATAGATCGATTTCAGGATAGGTTTTTGATGTTGAAAGCCCTTAAAAATGATTTGTCTTTTGCGATAATTGATGTGCCTTTACATATTATGTATGAGCATAACGATTTTAGAATCACAGGTACAAGTAGTAAAAAATCCATTATGGCCTTAGATATAATACAAAAAAATATAATTGCAAATAAAGCCGTATTTACTCAGGAAGAGTGGAAACAATATTTGATCAAAGATTATCGCATGCGTGCCGTGATTTATTATAATGCGCCATTATACCATGAAAGATTGAAGGCCATCCCATTATTTTACAAGTCTTTTAGATTAAGTAAAGACACAAAAGATATCAAAATGCTTTTAAAATCTCTTGTTAAATATAATAGGTTATGAAACTCCTCTACATAACGAACGGCATCAATGGATCGGGCGGACGGATTAAAAAACTTTACTTATACTACAATTTCAAACATAAAATATTTGCATCTTGCATATTCCAATAACCCCACAACAATCCAATCATTTAAAATCCATTGCTATATTGATGATGCTATGCTTGCATCTATTCAATCGCGAAGAACATGCTTTGTTTCAACCTTGGATATATTTAGGAGCAAAACCTTTGTCCTATTATATTTCTTTGTTTAGTGATGCCTGCGTACCTATTTTTGCGTTTGTCAGTGGTTATGGATTGTATTTCAAATTCAAGACGAAGTCTGCTAACTACTATGCAGATAATAAGCTTCGAATAAAAAAACTATATATCAATTATTGGATTATACTTATTTTATTTGCCGTTATTCTAGGTTGGGTTCTTGGAAAGGATGGCTACCCAGGAAGTTTTCAGAAATTTATTCTTAATGCATCGGGGCTAGACCCTTCGTATAATGGTGCATGGTGGTTTTTTACAACCTATGTGCTTTTTGTACTAACAAGTAGTTTTTGGTTTAGACTTCTTACAAGTTACAATCCGTTCCTATATATAGGCGTCTTATTGCTAATTTATATGATGGCCTTTTATATTCGAGTATATCTTCCAGGCCTTTCTGGGATACCACTTATCAATTACTTTCAAAATCAAATGGCTTTATACTTTTGTACCTTGTTTCAGTTTATGTCAGGTGCATTCGCATTAGAGTTTCACTGGCACGAAAAAATAACGCAAAAGCTAAAGGGCATCCAATATCCTAATGCCTTGGGATTACTCGGAATAATAGGACTAATTGTGCTGCATGGGCTCGTGCCCAATTTTGTCATTGCCCCTTTTACTGGATTGGCATTTATTTTTACTTTTTTACAATTAAAATTACCTGTCCTCGGTCTAAAAGTTTTGGATTTTTTTACGCCCCATGCCACGAACATCTGGCTGATTCACATGTTTTTTTATATGATTTACTTTTCCGAATTTATCTACAGTTTCCAGTATCCAATTGTAATTTATTTGGTATTGGTTGTATTATGCTTGGGAAGTTCTTATATTGTAAATTTTATTAATCAAAAAATAAATCAGTGGGTTTAAAACTCCTCTACATTACCAACGGCATCAATGGATCGGGCGGACTCGAAAGAGTGCTGTCTATTAAAGCGTCGTACTTTGCCGAGCAATTGGGCTATGAGGTTCATATTTTGGTGTTGAATAATGCTCACGAAAATCCTTTTTATGACTTTAGTTCAAACATTAAATGTCATTCAATTTCAGTAAATGGGAATCCAATTTCTTATTTTTTAAAATATAAAAGAGGTGTGCAAGACGCTGTCACTCTACTAAAACCAGATATTATTTTGGTTTGTGATGATGGATTGAAAGGTTTTTTTCTTCCAAGTCTTATTACGACTAAAGCCAAATGGATTTACGAGCGACATGCTTCGCAAGAACTCAACAGACAAAAAGGATTTTTGGGGCGATGGTCGAGCCGACTCATGCAAATGCAAGCATCCAAATTTGATTCGTTCGTCGTTTTAACCAAAGCCAATCGTGAGGAATGGAGAGCAAAAAATGTGGTTGTCATTCCTAATCCGTTAAGTTTTTATCCTAAAGAATCCAGCGATTTGCAGTCAAAAAAGATGATTGCAGTTGGCTCGCATTCGTACAATAAAGGTTTTGATAGCTTGCTCCACATTTGGAAAAATATCGAACAAAAATATCCAGATTGGCAGCTTCATCTATTTGGGAAGATAGATAAAGACCAAACTTTTATTAAGTTGGCTGAAACTTTAGATTTAAAAAAAGTCCAATTTCATCAAGCATCAAAAAATATTCAAGCAGAATATTTAGAATCTTCCATCATGCTTCTGCCTTCCAGATCCGAAGGTTTTGGTATGGTATTAATAGAAGCGATGGCTTGTGGAGTACCTTGTATCAGTTTCGATTGTCCTTCGGGACCTAGGGATATTATCCATGATGGGATTGATGGGATCTTAGTGGAAAATCAAAATGAAAAAGTATTTGGAAAGGCAATCATTCGATTGATAGGAAATGAAGAATTGAGAAAGAAAATGGGAGTGACGGCAAAAGAGAATGTCAAAAAATATATGCCTTCAGAAATCATTATGTTGTGGGATAATCTTTTTAAAAGTTTGTTTTTAAAATAATGAAAATCATATTCAATACAGACCAAATTCATTTGCATGGAGGCATTGAAAAGGTGATGTGCACTAAGGTTAATTATATAATTATCAATGGGAAAAACAAGGTGAATTGTGCAGCCGTTTGAAGATTTATTATGTTGATTGTGCTATCAATAAATATTGTTTTGCTAATGGGAGTTTGAAAAAAAGGGGTACAGTGATTTAAATTCGTTAAGTAGATGGAAAAAAAGAAAATATTTATTACTACTCATACCATGAGAATAGGGGGGGTTGAGCGTAGTTTAGTAGGATTATTGAATGCATTGGATTATGATCGCTTTGATGTTGACCTATTTTTGTTTTTACATGATGGGGAAATGCTCTCTATGATTCCAAAAGAGGTACATGTACTGGATGAATTAAAAGAATATGCTGGTATGATTTTGCCTGTCAAAGAAAATTTAAGAAAAGGAAACCTAAATATTTTGTTTGCAAAACAACGAGCTAAAACAAAAGCCAAACATTTTATTAAAAAAAATAATATTTCAGATCAAAATTTAGTTTATGATAACTATTTACAAAAATTTAGTCTGAAATATCTCCCAAAAATTTCCTCAAATAAAAAATATGATTTGGCTATTAGCTTTTTAACGCCGCATTATGTTGTAGCAGAGAAAGTACTCGCTTCAAAAAAAATAGCGTGGATACATACCGACTACTCTTTTTTTGAATTTGATAAAGAGTCTGAGGTAGCCATGTGGTCAAAATATGATGCCATTGCTTCAATATCTGAAAATTGTACGCAAGGTTTTATCAAACAATTTCCTTCACTTGAATCGAAAATTAAATTAATTGAAAATGTATTAGATGAAGATTTTTTAAGAAAGTCATCTGTAGAGTTCTCGGTAGACCACGAGATGAGAAAAGAAAAAGATGTATACAATCTATTATCGGTTGGGAGATTTTCCCACCAGAAAAATTTTGATAATATACCTGCAATCACACGCAGTATATTGGAGACTGGCGTCCAAGTTAAGTGGTTTATAATAGGCTATGGAAGTGGCGAAGAAGTGATTCGTAAGAAAATTGAAGAATATGAGATGCAGAATTATGTGATAATTTTAGGTAAAAAAGAAAATCCATATCCATATATGTTGGCTTGTGATTTTTATATTCAACCATCCCGATATGAGGGCAAAGCAGTAACGGTAAGGGAAGCTCAAATGTTGGCAAAACCTGTAATTATTACCGATTTTTCAACATCGAATAGTCAATTAAAAATGAATTTTGATGGCGTAATAGTTCCAATGAGTAATAGTGAATGTGCAATGGGAATCGTAAAATTAATAAATAATAAGAATAGAATTAATAGATTAATTGAGAATTGTAAAAACTCAGATTATAGCAACGCCATAGAAATCAATAAAATTTATAGTTTAGTAGATTAAAAATAAAACTATTAATTTCCTTTTTTTAGAGATAATTAATGATAAAGTCGCCGTATGTTTGATTGGATTCCCGTTGAAATATATACTGTACTGCAATACAATATCTTGCTTGTAGTTGCCATAATAATTTTATTTCATTCTTTTCAGAATGATATGCATAATCATAATAGTATTATTTTTTTTAGTGCGTTGGGCACTATTCTTCTTTTATTTATGATATTATATATCGGTCAACGCCAAGTTAGTTCTCGTTTTGGAGACACCGTAATGTATAATAGAGCCTATAAAGTGATGTTATCCGGTGAGACTATAAAGATTGAAAAGGATTTTCTATTCAATTATATGATGCTATATAGCAGTAAATTGATGCCTATCAATGCTTTTTTTCAGATTTGTGCTATTATCTATGTCTTGCCATATTACTTATTTTCAAAAAAATACTTTGGAAGCTATTGGTGTTATGCATTCTTTATGTTTGTGTGTGGGTACTTATTTTGGGTTTTTGGAACAAATGGAGTGAGGAACGGATTAGGAACTTCATTATTTATGTTGGGGTTATACTTTTACAATAAAAAATTGTGGATGTACCTATGCTTAGTATTGGGATATTTTATGCACGCTTCTCTTATTATTCCAATTGCAGCATTCATTGTTTCTGGGCTTTATAAAAACCCGAAAGCGTATTTGGTAATTTGGTTGCTAGCAATTCCTTTATCATTAGCAGGAGGATCCGCTTGGTCAACTTTTTTTGCTAATCTCGGTTTTGCAGAAGATAGGACACAGGGTTATTTAACTGGAGGTTCAGAGGAATATAATAATCAGTTTTCTCAGACAGGATTCCGTTGGGACTTTTTATTATACAGCGCCTCTGCGGTAGTTGCGGGTTGGTACTTTATTTTTAAAAAGAAAATTACAGATAAATTTTATATCCATCTTTTTGGGACATACTGTATAGCAAATGCCTTTTGGATTCTGGTGATTACGGCGGCTTTTAGCAATCGCTTCGCCTATCTATCCTGGTTTTTGATGCCCGCCGTTATTGCTTACCCAATGTTTCGTTATAAGATTTGGGATAATCAGTATAAGATTTTTGGAGTTATTATATTTTTGTATTTTATGTTTACCTATTTTATGAATGTCGTGTTATAATGAAATCGATTACTGTATTTACACCATCTTTTAACAGAGCACATCTGCTTCCCCGACTTTACGAAAGTTTGAAAAACCAAACTTCAAAAGATTTCGTTTGGATGGTTATTGACGATGGTTCGGTTGATGATACCAAAAGCCTTGTCGAACATTGGATAAAAGAATCTAATTTTGAAATTCGATACCATTACAAAGAGAATGGTGGTATGCACACCGCTCATAATTTAGCATATTCTTTGATAGAAACCGAACTCAATGTCTGTATCGATTCAGATGATGCAATGACAAAAGATGCTATTGAACTAATCGTAGAGCATTGGGAATCCCTTGATAATAAATCCAATGTCGCAGGAATCATTGGGTTAGATGTTGATAGAGAAGGGAAGATAATCGGAACGAAAATCCCGGAGCATTTAGAGAAAGGTAGTTTACACGATTTATATCATCTTCATAATGTTAAAGGTGACAAAAAATTAGTTTTAAGAACTGATGTTGTGAGAAGCTATCCACCTTACCCTGAATATAAAGGTGAAAAATTAGTGCCTTTGGGGGTATTGTATTTAATGATTGGCAAAGATTATAATCTTTTGTATACCAATGATGTATACTGCATTGTTGAATATCAGGATGGCGGTTCTTCCAATTCCATCTTAAAACAGTACAAGCAATCACCAAGAGGATTTGCATATAGTAGGAAACTTCAAATTAAACACGTTGGTGGTATCTCAAACGAAATTAAGAATTATGCTCATTTAATATCTTCTTCTCTTTTTGCAAAAGATATTCCACTAGCATTTAAAGGCGTTAATCCATTAAAAAGTTTATTCATTTATCCTTTTGGCATCCTGCTACATATCTATATTCTATTAAAAATTAAAAGTTCATGACCCAACCCATTCGAATCCTACAAGTTGTTACTATTATGAATTTAGGCGGATTAGAAAGTTTTCTAATGACCATTTATAGGAATATTGATCGGTCTAAAGTTCAGTTTGACTTTTTAGTCCACAGACAAGAACGAGGGGCTTTTGATGATGAGATTGAAAGTTTAGGTGGTAAGATTTTTAGATTGAATCCTATTCGGCCCGCACGGTTTTTTCAATATCAAAAAGAACTCAAATCATTTTTCTTAGACCATAAAGAATATAAAATTATTCATTCTCATCTCAATGAAAATAGCGCCATAGTATTAAATGTCGCCAAAAGATTAAATATCCCGATACGTATAGCCCATTCACATGCAAAAGCAACTGCTGGACCTTATAAATTTTTAAGAGAATTTATTAAAACGAGAATTTATTCAAATTCCACCTTGAATCTTGCATGTTCAGAAGATGCAGGAAAATGGCTATATGGTGGTAAAGATTTTGATGTTTTTAAAAATAGTGTGGATGTAGAAAAATTTAAATTCCCCCAAAATTCAGAAAAAATAAAAACTTTAAAAGATGAAGTAGGCATTGAAAGTAAAGACTTTGTAATGGGATTAGTGGCACGATTTAGTTTTACTAAAAATCATATATTCTTAATTGATGTTTTTAATGAATATCAAAAATTAAATAAAGATTCTAAACTACTTCTTGTTGGAGATGGTGAGTTGAAATTAGAAATATATAAATACATTAAAGAATTAAATCTTCAAGAAAAAATCGTATTTACTGGCAATGTTAGTAATCCCGAAGACTATTTAAGTTTAATGAATATATTTGTTATGACTTCTTTCAACGAAGGTTTAGGCATTGTTTTAATCGAAGCCCAATGCAATGGCTTGCCGATTTTAATGTCTGATACTATGCCTGAAGAAATTGACTTAACAGATCTAACCTATAGAGAATCTTTAAATTCTTCTCCAAAAAATTGGGCTAATAAAATACATGAAATTAAAGAATTGCATAAAGATGACCATAGAGAACTATATAAAACCATAATTAAAGATAAAAACTATGATATTAGTTCAAATGCTCAGAAATTAATTGATCTTTATATTTCTAATTATCAAGAATCATTAAAAAATTAATATATAATGAAAATTCTAATTGCAGGCGATTATTGTCCCATTGGTAGAAGCGCCCAAATAATAGAGAAAGAAGAATATGTTTCTTTGTTTAATGGTTTTGAGAATCTTACAAAGCAAGTAGATTATTCCATTGTGAATTTAGAATGTCCAATTACGGTTTCTAATGAAAGAATAAATAAAACAGGACCTTGTATAAAAACTGAGGACACGAAGGCCCTAGCTGCTTTAAAATTTGCTGGTTTTGACTTACTCACTTTGGCAAATAATCACATTCAAGATTATGGTTCAAAAGGTGTTAAAGATACCCTCAAAAATGCGCATGATTTTGGCTTTGAAACTGTAGGAGCAGCGGACAATTTAAAGAATGCGAAAAAGCCATTTATTAAAGAAATACAAGGAATAAAAGTAGGTGTCCTCAATGTTGCGGAAAATGAATTTTGTGCTGCGACAGATCAATCAGCAGGAGCTTATACATTCAACTTAATTGATAATCTCCAAGAAGTTAAGCTTCTAAAACAAAAAGTAGATAAGCTTATTCTTATTTATCACGGAGGAAGGGAACATTACCAATTACCTTCACCTGAATTACGAAAACGGTTTCGGTTTTTTATTGAAAATGGGGTAGATGCAATTGTAGCCCATCATACACA
Source organism: Soonwooa sp. T0.1_25 (assembly GCF_057652215.1). Classification (NCBI taxonomy): domain Bacteria; kingdom Pseudomonadati; phylum Bacteroidota; class Flavobacteriia; order Flavobacteriales; family Weeksellaceae; genus Soonwooa; species Soonwooa sp. T0.1_25. The sequence goes on from NZ_JBYFBZ010000010.1 coordinate 79,422, forward strand.
TTGTTTTAGTGGTTTTGAATATTATAATAATAAACCTATAGTTTACAGTTTAGGGAACTTTATTTTCGATTATAAAAAGAAATATCAAAAAGGAATATGGACCGAAGGAATGAGTGTAATTTTAAATTTAGTAAATAATGAATTTACGGTTGAGTTAATTCCCCATTTTCAAGGAAGAGAAAATGATTCCACATTGCATTTATTAGAAAACGAAAATAAAAAGGAGTTTTTAAATAAAATAGATAAATTGAATGCAATTATTTCTGATGATACTCTTTTCATGGAAGAGTGGGATAACTATATAAAATCACAAGAGAAGTTTTATTTATCCAGTTTATATATCAAAAACATTTATTTTCGAATGTTATTTATAAAAGGATTCCTTCCTATTTCCCTTCTTCGGAATAAACATAATAAATTAATTCTAAATCTTATGCGGTGTGAAGCACACCGTGAGATTATGATAGATGTATTATCAAATGAATTGGGTTCACATGAAAGATAAAATCTATAAAATATTACCAGACTTTTTACAAAATTTTTTGATAAGTCTTTTCAATATATTGGCTTATAAAGAACGTTACGGCGGAAAGTATCAGTTTTATCTAAAGCGGTTAAAAGATAATCGTCAACTTTCTAGGGCAGCTTTGAAGAATATTCAAAAACAAAGGTTCTCTGAGTTTTTACACCAAGCAATATCTAAATCTGAATATTATAAAGACTATCCGTCGGTTGACTTAGCAAATATTGCACAATTACCGATTTTAAAAAAAGAGGATTTAAGACAACATATAAAAGAAGTATTCACTATCACTAAAAGTGATGGTATTGTTTCTAAGACAGGTGGAACAACAGGGAAGTCTTTGGAAGTTTTGTTTTCTAAGGAAAATATGCAGGAACGCTTTGCGATGCTAGATGATTTTCGTGGAAGATTTGGTTATAAGCTAGGAAAGAAAACAGCGTGGTTTTCTGGAAAAGATCTATTGACAGCTAGTGCTATTAATAAGAAACGTTTTTGGAAAACCGATTTTATCCATAAGGTTCGTTATTATTCAACTTTTCATATCAAAGATGATTATCTTAAATATTATGTTGAAAATCTCATTAAATATCAACCTGAATATATGGTGGGTTTTCCTTCGAGTATTTTGGAAATAGCGAAGTATGGTATTAATCATGGTTATACTTTTCCTGCAAAGACTGTGAAAGCTATTTTCCCTACTGCCGAAAGCATTACCGAGGAAATGAGACTGAATATTGAAGGATTTTTCAAAACGAAAATGCTCAACCAATATGCATCTTCAGAAGGCGCACCTTTCATTTTTGAATGTCAAGAAGGAAGTTTACATTTAGAATTACAAAGTGGGGTTTTCGAGGTTTTGGATGATAATAACCAACCATCAAATGAAGGAAAGCTAGTTGTTACAAGTTTTACAACGGAAGGCACTCCGTTGATACGCTATGATATTGGAGATTCTATCATACTAGATAATCAAGATAAAATTTGCGGTTGCGGTAATAACAACCCTATGGTTAAACAGATTTTAGGGCGTATTGATGACTATATCTATTCACCAGAAACTGGAAAAATTAACCTCGGCAATGTATCTAACACGCTTAAAGATACAAAAGGTATATTGAGATTTCAAGCAGTTCAAGATGAGCTAAATGCAATAAGTATTTTGATAGTAGTTGATCATAGCTTTACTCCTAAAGTTGAAGAAGTGTTTATGTCAAATTGGCGTGCTCGGGTAGGGTCGCAAATGGCTATTGATTTGCAAATTGTGCAAGATATTCCTGTTGAAAAAAGCGGTAAATATAGAATTGTAAAGAATAATATAAAACATTTGCTTTAAAGTGACCTTATTTTTTATCTAAAAGGGGTGTATTTTTTTTTAAACTATTTAGATCGTCTATTAATTGATTTTGGTATTGAGAGACTCCTGTAAACCTATACAGAACTTCGGCTCGACTCAAATATCTCTAGTATGACATACTTGTGGTCACTGAGGCAAGCCGAAGTATCAAATAACTATTTCACCTTCTCCAAAAGATACAATCGCGCGCCAGAGAAAGATAATTTTGGCATTAAGTTACCTTCTAGCACCATCGTTTTGTTGTTAACATCAATCACCGAAATGTAGTTGTTAGAGTTATATTCGATGTAGTTTTCCTTCTCTTTTGTGATAGGGTTTTTTCCGAATTCGAAATCATATGTTATCCAATCTTCATCTTGTCCGCTACAATGCACGGGTTTGAATTTGGATTTATTAGATTTAAAAACAATTTGGTCGTAAGCGTCTCCACATTCGCTTTCGAAAGTGCTTTCTCGGTTTTGATCTTGCTGAAACTGTTCATAAGAACCTTTGTACACGCCAACAACCTTCCAGGTGCCATCTACACGATCCTCGTCTATTTTGCCTGCCGCTTTGCTAACTGACCAGCTGGCTGCATTTACTGTGCCTTTTACGGTTGTATAGCCCAATTTAGCTACACCTTTTACAGCTTTTGCAGCAGTTGAAACCACACAAGATTGAAGTAGCAGAGCAGCACATATTGCGAAGATAAGTTTTTTCATATTGTTTGTTTTGAAGAACTAAGATAATATTTTATATGATTACTTTCAGATTTCTTTTACATGACAAATTAGTACAATAAAAATTTATACATATCTCTCTGAGATGAGACATGCTTTATGTGGCTGTTGTCATTTATCCTACTTCAGTCTATCGGAAAGTTTATGACATGATGATTCTTAATAAATAAACGCTTCTGATGAGGCTTAAGAATTTTGCCATATCAAGCAACAGTGTTGATGATACATAATTTTAGTAGTTTAAGCTTTCATCATTCAGTTTTAAAAGATCAAGATAAAACATGACCTTCAAAAAATAAATCCTGCCATGTAATTTAATGTATCGGAAAAAATGCTCATGTCGATATTTACGTAGTGTCCTAGGGCTGATTTGTAAAATTTGACATACTTCTATTTCGGATAATAGCATATCCTTTTGTATACAATCATTATTTTTAAGGGAATTCGTAATCATGTCTTCTGCTATTTGGTTCCAAGACATATATTGTCCCTCGCTAAAAGATAGTTTAGGTTTCATGGGAAATGTGGAATTGGTTATTAGTCTTATAAATCTAGTGATTTTTATAGTATTTCCAAAAGCTTTTTATGTTTTTTTTTATTGAAACGGCTGTAGCAAAATCTGTCATAACTACCCATAATAAGAGTCGAACAAACATCGAAGAAAAGACGAACAAACATCGAACAGGCATCTTGTATTAATATCTGCTGTTCATCTGTATCATCTCAGTTTGGCATAACTTGGCACACTATGGTAATGTTAGGCAGCTTTATTGATGATGTAGTGCTACGCAAATAACTTTGGGACTACAATAACCATTAAATCTTTTTATTATGGGAAAATTGAATGACTCTCTATTATCAGGGTCCAACGGACGTACAGGCCGTTTAGTTGTAGCTAATGTTTTAGGTACAGAAGTGATCAGAATGCGTCCTCGTAGACGTACGAATCAACCATCGGACAAACAATCTCTCATTCAGCAAAGAATGAAAAAATGTTTGGACTTTATTGGTGGCTATTCAGCATTTGCTTGCAAACACTTTGGGTATAGAGTAGGTTTGCGCTCATGCTATAACTTAGCAATGAATAATCTGTTGCTGGCTTTCAAAGTCAATTATACTGATATGACTATTACACCTTCTTATCCCGAAATAGCTTTTGCTAAAGGTGCGCTTCTTCAACCTCTTCCAACTGACTTGTCCGCTACTACAGCGGGTAGTTTCGAAATAGAGTGGTATAACAATGCACCTGCAGGAAGTAGTAGAGAGAATGACGACCTACAGGTCTTGTTCCTTCAGGATAATGCCATTACGCCCATTTTTATGGAAAACATGGCAAAAAGAATAGACACTACGGTCTCTATTCAAGTGCCAGTTTATTTACAGGGACAAAAAGTTCATGTGTGGATGTGTTTTAGAGCAGCAGATACAAGGTGGTCTCAAATTGCTAGTGCAACTTTTGTTTTTGTAAAAGTATTATTTTTTTTGAGTGATTTTAATAAAATATGG
>NZ_JBYFBZ010000011.1:0-62238 GCF_057652215.1 Soonwooa sp. T0.1_25
TGCTACTTTCGGTTTTTGTTGAATTTTTAGGCTTCAAAAGTCCCGCACTTCGCCAATACTTTTTCCGTTATCTGCAACCTTATATCGCTTATGGAAAAACAATTTATAGATATTTTTAAAGAATTTTTATTATCAAAAGGTTATCCTGAAAATAGTCTATTGTTTGAATTCAAATCCTCTAAAATTCACCCAAAATTCAGACCTGATTTATTAGTTATTGATACAGAAAATGACAATTTTTTATGTTTATTTGAATTTAAATCTTCAACTTGGGAAAAAAGTGATTTAATTAATGAAATAAACTATTATCAAGATGATTTTCTATCAAATTTACAAGAAGATATACCTGTTTATTTAGTTTTAAGTTTTGGATTTGGAAAGGATTTTCAAATTTTCGAATTGACAGATGGGTCCCTAAAACTAATTCCAGATGATGAATTCCCAAGATATGAAACCCTTGTATCACAGCAAAAAACTGAAGAAAAAATTGAAAAAGAAAGAATCCAAAAATATAAAATTGGAGAATTAAAAGAAAGAAAAAAAAGAGTGTGGTTAAGCTCAATGCTTTCCATTTTAAGTCTTGTCGTTGGAATAATTACTGTGGTTTACTCACTAAATTTGAATAAAAAAACAAACAACTCCTCAACTTTTTCATCATCTTGCAAGTGTGATTCTATTAAAACTGAAATAAAAAATTTGAAAACATTAATAAATCAAATTGACAAAAAAACAAATCAAAATGTAAGTTCGTCCAAGAATAACCCTGTAAATTCGGATATAGCAGATTTAACAAATAGAATAGAAGTTATTGAAAAAGGAATTTCAGATAATCCTGAAAAAACACTTTCTTTACTTAATATGAATAACGACATTTCTCAATTAGAAAAAAGTGATGAATCTATAAGGGAAATCAACAAAACAGAAATAGAATCTTTAAAAAATGAAATGGAAAATCAAAACTCGTGGATATCAGGATTATTAATAACAATTTTTGGCCTTGTTTTAAGTTTTGCAGTTCCAAATCTTTTGGCAAATATTAAAGAAAATAAATAAAACTAAAAAGGCTGCAGATAACATAGTATTATATAAAGTCTATATAAGTTGTCCTTTATTCATGGTGTTTTCTTACGTTTGTATTAAAAAAAGTACAACATATGTACAACAAATCAGAAAACATCGATGAATAGGTAGATTCCACGCTTTTGTTGTTTGGCTTCAAAATTCATTGATTGATAAGATGCTAATTTTTCGCAGTAATAATCATGGCTTGCTTTAGCATAGCCATTTTTTATTAGCTCCTCGTTCAAGCATTTGCCATTCGGAAGGATGATATATGCCAATTGTCGTTTCCAGAAGTCTACACTATTTTTGGGTTCTGTTAAGATTGTGATTCTTGTACCGACAGGTGCAAGACTTAACACATAATCTAAACTCATCAGCCCAAATTGTAGAAGCATCGCGGCAGGAACATGGCTCTTGGCTTCATCGTCTTTCATTTTACGACTTATTCTAACTTCCGGTGCATCTACCCCCCACCAAACGAAATGTCCTAAACCAGCATTAACAAAAAAAGCCTAAAACAACGATAAACAAAAGGAAAAAGCCCAAAAAAGCCAAAATTTTGGACACGAAACAAAATGTCATTAAATACCATTTAATTACCATTTTAACCGATATTAAATACCATATAAACCCGCACATCTGCGGGTTTTATTATTTTATAGACTAATATCTGCCACACGCCCACCAAATGGGCGTTTTTGCTTTGTAGTACTAGCCATAAACCCACAAAAAAAACCAAAAAAATAAGAAAGTGTAGATTTTACAAATAATGCTTTGGGGTTAGGTTTGGGGTTAGGTTTGGGGTTAGGTTTTATTTGTAATTTATTATGAACTGAATCACATATAGATATCTAAAAACATATAAAAAGGCACTAAATAGATAAACTCACCCCCCTATTTTGCAAGTGTAAAAACAAGAAAAACACTGATTATCAGTGGTTTTTATAGTATTTCATTAAAATAAGGCTCTTATTTCGCTAAATGTCGTTTTAGTTCTTGTACATCAGCTTCCAGATCATTCATACGATCATAGACATCTGCTGGATCAGGAAGTTGGAAATTAAGATGTAGTTTGATCTCCCAAACTTCTTTTATTGTTGATGGTTCGATATTCTGATTAGGAAAGTTTCTCCTATTGTCAGATTTACAGATCAAATTGTTGTATTTTTCAATCCTGTTGATACAACGTTTAACAATACCATCTTCAATCTCATTGGATATGATAGCGTAGATTTGATTGTCTTTAATATCCTTCACCCAGTCTTCAACAAATTGACCAACGACATAACTTTTATTAGGGAGTGTCGGAAACATGGAATTACCTTCTATCTCAAACATTCGGAATATTCCGTTGTTGAGGCCTGGCATTCGATAAGTTGGTAAATCTTTGATGAATTTTGGATTATTATAGCCTTGAAGATAGCCTGCTTGTAGTTTCTGTGGAACTAGAACAATGTTGTCGTTGTTATGAGAATCAACCGTTATAACAACAGGTGGCTTAGAGTTTTTTCCATCAGATTTAGTCTCATAATTTTTCAACATAGGTTCTTTACCAGTTATTAAAAAGTTACCATCTATATCTTCACACTTTGTGTGTATTCTTTCATAATCTAGAGTATTTCTTGCATACCAATTCGATAAAGTATTTGGTTTAATTTCCAAAAATCTAGCAAAATCGGCATCACTTTTAAAATTATAGTGCGATTTTATTTTATTCAAAATCAGCACTTTATCTACAAATTCACTCATTTCGTGTATTTTATTTTGTTTTTATTCCCAAATTGTGTTTATATTTGTTCACACAATAGGAACAATTTTTAAAGATGAACAAAACTACACAAAAAAGAAATAGATACAATACTGATGTAATAAAAAAAATATCAGAAAAGTATTCAGTAACAACAAGATACATTCAGCATTGTTTGTTGGGTGACAGAACTGGGATATTTCCTGATAAAGTAAAACAGGAATATAATACTCTAAAGTCTCAAGTAGAAGAGGTTCTTAACAATTCACTAAATAAAGATTAATATGAAAAAAATCATTAAGATGCTTCATTTCATTTACAGAAAGGTAAAGCACAAGTCAAAGCCAGTAACAGATGTGACGACAAACAGAAAAGAAATAGCAATCGTAACCGAGATTTTCGGATTCGTAATCAAAACAACTTATAAAGCAATATAATATGGCTATACTTAATATCGAGGTACTTCCTGACTGCCAAATTCCGGATCATGTATATGATGAAGCTGTCGAATTATTTCAAAATCATTTAAAAAAATACGCTGAAGCGCAACTGTTGATAGATGGAAGTTCTTTGGTCCTTTGTGACAATCTAAAGAAAATCTATATAACGGATAGTCGCCCGATAGGTCCTTTAGGTCGATCGAGTATTGCATTGTATAAAAATTCAAGAGGTGTTCGTAATGTGATTTTAACGCCTGCACTTCAACAGAAGAGCATTCAACGTCGAAACGGATTGAAAAAAGTAAATTCTTAACATCAGCTTTCACGCTTTTCTTTAACATAACTAAATTTTTAAGTGACATTACAAATTTAGTAAAAATCCCACCACGGCTTTGCGAGGTTTCGACACCTCGGTGGGAACAATTTAAAGAACTTTTAAATCAAGTTTAAAAATGTATCAGTTTTATCAAAATACTTTAACGGTACCTGCTAGAGCTTTGTATGAGGATTTGGATGTGATGTCTGAATCTAACTATAAGTATTTATGTAGTAAGGGAAAAATTAACAGAGTGCGTACCGCTCGAGGTTTAGATAATACTGCATTAGTAGATTTTGAAAGTCTTCCTGAGCGTTTCAGAGTTGATGTTGTTAAAAAGTTAGGTTATCCACCACGTAAAACCGTGCAAAATCTTATTCTTAACTATTTCAAAGACGATTACGAGGCTGTTGATTTTTACGCCAGTTATAAGTTGGATGATTTTACAAGTTTAAAACCTGAAAAGCAGGATGAGTATGTTAAGAACGCTCAAATGCTTTGGGCGTTGGATTCTTACATTAAAGACATGAAGTCTTTCCGTAAAGCTCGTGGCGGCTCTATTACAAAGATTTGGCAAGATGCAGCGCAAGCATGTAAAGAGGTTAAAGATTATGTAGGTCACACATTACCTGGTACCGACAGAAGACTTCGTGAAAAACTAAGCGAATTTCTAGAGCAAGGTTACATCGTATTAGTTTCAGAAAAGTTTGGAAATAAAAACTCTGTTGCCGTGAAAGACAATCAACAAGAAGCTGTATTGCGTGAGCTTTTCCGTAAGTGGCAAGGCTTTGACAATGTACAAATCGCTGATCAATACAACCCAGTTGCGAAGGCTCTTGGTTGGGCTACACTTTCGCCAAACAGCGTAGGCAATTACCGTAAAAAATGGTCAACGAACACGATTAGTTTCTCTAAAGGTATTAAAGAGTTTGACAATAAAATAAAAATGCAGATCAAACGTAAAGCTCCCGAATTTGCCATGGCATATTGGACGCTCGATGGTTGGGTTGCAGAACTTCTATATCAAGACTTTGACGGTGTAACAACTTATCATCATCATTTGACGATTGTTGTTGTTTTAGATGCATCTTGCAAGTATCCTGTTGGTTATGCTATTGGCGAACAAGAATGTCCAGAACTTATTAAAGCAGCACTCCGTAATGCGGTTAATCATACAGAAGAATTATTTGGTTTTAAACACCAAGTTTACCAAGTACAAGCCGATAATTACAGTACAAAGGTAATGACACCGATCTATAGAGGTGTTGCAAAAAACTATATCCCAACAAAGGTTGGAAACGCAAAAGCGAAAGTTATTGAACCGTGGTTTGCTTTTTTTAATGAAAAATATTGCAAGCCACAAAGTAACTGGAGCGGTTATGGGGTTAAATCCAAAAAACAACCGAATCCTGATTGGTTACAAAAGAATAAAAAGAACTTTCCTACAAAAAAACAAGCTTATCAACAGCTAGAAGCTTTGATTGAACAGGCAAGGTTAGATGTCCGTGATAAGTATCTGGAAACTTACGCAAAATCGCCTGACGATCTTAAAACCGAGTTATCATATAATGATTATATACTGAATCTAGGTGTTAAGAAGTCTAAAACAACAAAGCACCGAGGCGAAGGTATTGAGTTTCGTGTCAATAACATCAAATACAGTTATGAGAGTTTCCAATTAGAATTTAGAAATCATCTGCATTTAGATTGGACGATCTTCTTTGATCCTCAGAACATGGAAAAAGTCTTGGCATACAATGAGGAATCAGCTTTGTCTTTTGAACTTGAAGAAAAATATATCCAACCAATGGATATCTACTCTCAAGAACGTGAAGACCGCGACGAAATGGGAAGAGTCAGAAAATTTAACAGGCAATTAGAAGCCCACGTTCTTGAAACCCGAGCGGATGATGCTAATGAAATTTTGAATTTAGTCTCTTCACAAAACAAATTAAATGATACACTGAAAAAAATTCTTATTACAGATTCAGTCGGACAGCATAAAGACCAATTGAATAAACAAATGGCTGCAACTGCTGAAAAGACCAAAGAAAAGCAAGAACGCAAGGTTAAGAGTCAGGAGCTGAAAGACCAAATTGTAAACGAAGATGAATATTATAAAAATAAAATTAACACCAATAAATATCTAGACAATGAATAATGACGTGAAAAAGATAATTGCCGAAAAGCTGGAAGATTATCTAACAAGAAATAGAATGACCGCTACTAAATTCTCATCGCTTTCGACAGTTCCCGAAAATTATATTTCAGGCATCAGAAACGGAAAAGACTTCGTAGTAGCTGGCGAAAAGAAAGTTGCCATTGCACCTAGATATTATAAGCTGATTGCGAAGCATATTGGTTACAAGCTTGAGAAAGATTATTGGAAGACCAAGCAAACGCCTCAGTTTTTCCAAATCCTATCTTATTTAGAAGATGCACAAGAGTACGGTTATACTTATGTTTTGATTGGTGAGACTGGATGCGGTAAGACTTATGTGTCAGATATGTTTGCGAAACACAATGTACAGGAAGTATTCAAAGTGACAGTTGGTTCTATGGATACAATCTCTGACCTACTTGATAAAATATGCGATGTTTTAAAAATTGAAACTGGTGTTTCTAAATCTCGCAAGATTCGTGAGATCATTGACAAGTTGGAAGATTTAAGATTGGATGGTTATAACCCAGTATTGATGTTTGACGAGTCAGAATATTTGAAACAAGCAACTCTTTGCAATATCAAAGAACTGACAGATCACCTCAAAGGAAAATGCGCCATCGTGATGATTGGTACCGACCAACTTGAAAAGAAAATCGACTTGCTTCGAACAAAAAACAAAGATGGAATTCCACAATTCTATAGTCGTATTAGATTAGGGATTCGTCACATCAGAGGTATTGACAGAAGTTATCCAGAGTTTGCGGACGAAGTTGCAGATAAAGAGCTTTTCAAATTTTTACAAAGTTTCTGTAATGACTACAGACAAATACATGACTTGCTTGTTCCTGCAATGCGTGAAGCTGACAGACTAAAAGTCCCATTAACTCTAGAACTCGTAAAAAGATTCCATAACCTAGGATAAAAAATATGAAGAAAGCGTGGTCATCAACCGATCTTCTAGCAACTAAATATGATGAGATTAACTGGTCAGGCGAATGGTTTGACAATTTTGAAAACCCCGAATCGAGAGGTGTTTGGTCAATAAGTGGACGAAGCGGCAATGGTAAGACAGCCTTTCTTCTACAGCTTGCTAAGGAACTTTCAAAAAAAGGAAAAGTACTTTATAACTCACTAGAGGAAGGCAATTCAAAAACAATGCAGAATGCTTGGAGAATGCACGGTTTAGCCGAATGTGGAAGAAAGATACAGTTGATTAAAGAAGATATCGAAACTCTAATAATTAGACTTAAAAAAAGACAATCGCCTAACATCGTTTTTATAGACAGTTTTCAATACACCGATTTATCATGGAAAAGTTACTTGGATTTAAAAAATCTATTTCACACGAAGCTCTTCATCTTCAATCATCAAATGAAAGGCAACAAAATCCGTGGTGAAGTTGGAGATCAAGTCAACTTTGATGCAGACCTTAAAATTTGGGTAGAAGGTTTCAAAGCCTTTTCTAAAGGTCGATATCTAGGTAAGCATTGGGAGAAAGGTTATACAATTTGGGAAGAAGGTGCTGAGAAGTACTGGGGCAATAATAAGAACTAAAATTTATGAAAAACAACATACTAAAAAAGATTTTACAACTTGATAGCATCTTTCATTTTCTATCATGGGATGACAGGATTCGGATTCATTTGTATATGCTAGAAAGGTTTCAGTCGACAACACCGCATATCCTAACAGCTTACGAATGGATTAGCAATAACCAATGGGAATCGCCAGCAATGCGCTACGGACAAGACCGACTACTCTATTTTGAAATTAAGGAAGATCAATGGGAACCAGTCGAGAATTATCAATGTGAAAATATCAATCAATTAATAAAAAATGAATAACGAAGAATTTTTCCCACCTACAGAAGAAGAGTTGCAAGACATGATCAGCACGATAAAAAAGCAACTCGAAAATTGCGACGATAACGAGGAAGGTGATAGACTTTTGCTCGAACTACACAAAAGAGAACGACAACTTAAAAAATTACAACAAAACACCGAAAATTAAAATGTCAAACGTAGAAATACCAACATTAAGTCCAGAACAGGAAGAAGCTTTGAAAGCAAAATTCCAAGCGGACGAAAAAGCAAAATTAGAAGCAAAAGCTAGTAATAAAAAGCTTCTTAAAAGTATGGAGAACGAGGTCGTTCTTGGTCAAATAGACTTCTTCATTGATAAGAGAGAAGATATCGCAAATCGCATTATTAATCTTTTTGAAAACATTGAGCCTATCATCGAACTGCGTGCTGAATGCTTCAGCAATAAAAAAAGAGAACAGGACTCGCACACCTTTACGCTTGATGATGGTTCTGCCAGTATTAAAGTTGGCTGGAACGTTCGTCCAAGTTTCAACGGAACCGAAGCCGAAGGTATTGTTAAGATTCGTGAGTATATGGCATCCTTAGCAGTAGAAAGCGATAATGAAAAAGTACTGATGGATATGATTCAAATCTTTTTGAAAACTGACTCTCAAGGCAATTATGATCCAAAGAAAGTACGTGAGCTTAATAGTATGCGTGACCGTGCCAACAACGAATTATTTAATGAAGGTATGGATATCATCAACGAAGCGATGATTGACATTCGAACATCACGCTATGCTAGAGGTTATAAGATGGTTGACTTCGGAGACGGCATTATCAAACGTGTCAACTTTAACTTCTCAATTGACTAGCTATGGACGATTCATTATTAGCAGGAATCATTGGTGTAAGCTTCATCATTGGTTTTGCAATCGGAATTATGCTGAGCGCATCTGCTAGAAGATAAGCTAATCAGCTTATAAGTAGACAATATAAGCTAAATAAGTAATAATTGTTTAACAGCCTTATAGCTCAGTGGTAGAGCGCTTCCTTGGTAAGGAAAAGGTCGCAGGTTCGAATCCTGTTAAGGCACAAAAAACATTAATTGATATGACAGCATTAGAAGAATTAGAAAACCTAATGAGTCTTCGTGAACCGCACGAAGTTGCAATAATGGTTGACGGCTTTACAAGTCATCGTACAACATTATTGGAAGAGCTCACAGAATCTGAAGTTAATATTTTACTTCAGATTTACAGACCACGTACAATACAACAACGAGAAAATGATCTGATTGAAGAATTGAAATTAAAAGAATGGCGTTCCAACATTCTTGCACTTGCAGAAAAGGTAGGTATCAAAAAGCCACAAAGCTTCCATGAGTTTAACAATTGGATGTTGACGAATAGTAAGTTTAAAAAGCATTTAAACGCTCATCGACTAGAAGAATTGCAACTACTCTACCGACAATTACAAGGTGTTAAACAGAATAATCAAAGAAGTGCTTATCGCCCCATGACAAAAGCTTGGTGGGATAAAGGACAGAAACTTAAAAATTACAACTAATGGCACTAAAAAAACGAAAATCATCATTAGATCAACTATTCCCCGAACGGGAATCTTTGAGAATAAAACCAATTTCAAATAAAAGCTTATCTAATAATAACCAACTGAATCAACAACGAGTAAGTAAGAAAAAATGATAACAATTTCACAAATAAAGATTGGGCAAATCGTCCAAATTGGAAGGCATCCTTTTGAATATAAAGGACAGAGAACCGAAAAGAAGAAAGGTATTAAAACCTCTGTTTATTGGTTTTATGGAACAATGACAGCAGAAATAAAAAGTTTTAATGTGACCAAACCGCCAACGTTCGCAATTGTAGGAGGTGGTATTTATAAGATGAACTAATGAAAACCACCAAAATCGACAAAGCAAGATTAGAAGGCAAGATTATCATGTATCTTAATAATGATAAACTTCTTGTCGTCAACAATTGTATGAGTGGACTAGACCAGTTGCAAATCAATAGCGTTCCTAAGCCTCAAAAATCAATTGTTTCAATTTGCTTTGAGCTTCGCACAGAACTTTTGCAAAAGGCGGTGAAAACAAGGTTAAATGATAAACACTTTGCTTTTAAAATGTCATTTCATAAAGCTGAAGCTTTGCAAAAGTTCTTGACAGATTACGAGATTTATTTTCCTGATAGCTTCGGAACCTACGAGAATAACCTCATACTACAAATTAAAACAGAACTACATCAACAACTACTATGAGAACATTTATCGCAAAAAGTAATAAAACAGGACTCAAGATTACTTTTAATTATGATCATGCTGGTGTGTTACGAGAGCTTATTTTTGATGGCGATTGGAATTCAGAGTTAGTACAAAAGATTATTTCCAGAATACCAACCGATGTAAAAACAATGGAAACGGATATCAATAATCAAAAGCCGACTAATGCTTGGATGTTTTCGGAAGTGACTGATATTTCTTTTGAAGCTTTTTATAAAAGATATCCAAAGAAAGTTGGACGCAAAGAGCAAACCGAGAAAGCCTATAACAAGTTAAGTGATGCCGAAAAAATGGAGGCTATTCTGTTTGTAAGCGAATTGATAAAACTAAAAAGTGACGGTACTGCTTTTCCGTATCCAGCCACTTATCTCAACCAAAAGTATTGGAAATAATGATTAGTCTAACCGAACAAAAACCCGACCTCATCAAAATGGAAATTAAAATGCACATTCCGCAAATGGATGTTATCAACTTTCTACAAAAGAAAGGTTATGAATTAAAAGCTTTTTCAATCGTTGTTCCTGCCTGTGAAGAGTTTTTAACAAGTGAGCCTGCATTTCTTTTTAACACCTTTACAGCAACAAAAGAAGGCGAATTACAAACCGAAAAGACTCTTTATTTAAAAGTATTTGAAAAAGAAATTATTAAAAAATTAAATGAAATTGAAAGCTAGCATTAAAGCTAGCTTTTTTTATATTTATAAAAAATATTGAATGAATAGAATTATACTTATTGGTAATGGCTTTGATATCGCACATGGCAAAGCAACCAGCTATAAAGATTTTATAAATAATTTTTGGAAGCAAGAGGTTTCAAATATGATTTCCTGCGTTGATGAGGTATACGAAAGTGATCATGTTACATTTGATAAAGGTAGAATAAATTTCAGTCAACATCAATTTCCAGAACATAGTTTTCTATTTTTTAAAGAACTTTCTAAAACTTACAAGTTACATTTCAATACGAAAAACAAATTCATAACATACATTACAAACAAGTTAACTGAGAAAAACTGGGTTGACATTGAAAATGAGTATTATCAAATATTACTCGATTTTATGCAAGTTGATAACTTCAGAAACTTCAACAATATTTATGAGGATATTTATGCATTTCACAAGGATTTTGATCAATTAAAAAAAGCTTTAGAAAATTATCTTGTTAAGATAGAAGAAACCTATTCTAAAAATAATTCTTTAGAGATACAAGAATATATTAAAGAAAAAATATATGAAGATTACTTTTATACTGATCTAGGGACAAGTACCATCAATCACATAATAAATGAAAATGAGATACTCATGGAAAAAAGTGATAATGGGATTCAAAACATAATTTATAAAAGAATTAAACAACTTAAAGAAGTAAAAAAATTAGGTAACAACTCGTCGGGATTTAAAGAAAGTAGAAGTGATGATAAGAAAAACAAAATAGACAGAATTCTTGCATTAAACTTTAACTATACAAATACCGATAGCTTGTATTTAAAGGAAAATACTGGTATCACATTACTAAACGCAAGACCGCAGCTATTAACAGATTTAAAGACAACAACTATGGACACAATTCACATACATGGTGAATTACAAAATGAAAATAATCCTATGATCTTTGGATTCGGAGATGAGCTAGATGATGATTATATAAAACTTGAAAAATATAATGATAATGAGTTTCTAAAAAATGTAAAATCTATTGAATATCTAAAAACAACCAATTACAAAATGTTGTTAAATTATATTGATTCTGACCTTTTTCAGATTTACGTTATGGGACATTCATGTGGTAACTCAGACAGAACTTTACTGAATACACTATTTGAGCATCCTAACTGTAGTACTATTAAAGTATTTTATCATCAAAAAGAAGACGGATCGGATAATTTCCAAGATATCGTAACTAACATTTCAAGAAACTTCAATAATAAGGCAAGATTAAGAGAAATTGTATTAGATAAATCTCTATGTTCTCCTTTGGTTCCGATAGAGATACAAAAAGAACAAATCAGAAAAAATAACGAACTAGCAGCCAAAGATCAACAACTCTTAGATTTGTTATAGATTTGTTAAAACCATTGTTTAAAACACTACAATATTGCATAACTTTTTTATTAATTTTTATATTTTTTTATTTTGAGTACTTTTTTTAGTGAAAAAAACATATAAAAAATATGTAAAATGACTATAAAAAGACTATAAAATGATTTAATATTGCTTAATGTGGATAAGTTGTAATTATTGTCAAACGTTGTGTTAGAAAGTGTTAGAAAACATTAGGAAACGTTAGAGCCCGGAAACGAAACAATTTTATGTACAATTGTTTGTTTATATATACAAATTATATAAATTAGCTATATAACAAAATGGCACCCATTTATATGGATGCCTGTTAAAAAGTTAAACAAAAAATTGGTCATTGAGAAACCTGGTAATTTCCACAATGATTAAAATAGCTGAATATAGATCAGCTAAATCTACTTCGGATTTAAAATCCAACTTAAAATGAATTTTCAAATTCATAAATGCTAGAAAGCTGAATGTTCTGATTAATATTCAGCTTTCTTGATTAACAAAGATAAGAATGACTCATCGAAAAAGAAAATTATGAAACACCTAAATCGTTGATTTTCTTGTTAATATTGTAAAAAGTTTTCCACAGAATTCGCCAAGCTTTGATTATTAGATAGTTAGTAATTTTTTAACATTAAGTTATCCACAATAGTCCATTATAATATTAAACTTTTATCGACAATACACTGTCCGTCAACATTTTAGAGTTAAACAAAAATGTCATCATCTAGATATTTCGATTAAATATTAGTACATTCTTATTTATATATTAAGTCTTAAAATCAGTAAAATAGCTATCAATATTGTAATTTATATATGCGATTTTGTCTGTAATAAATTTGATATTGTCTAACTTTGACAACAATTTACTTCCAACCTATGAAAAAATTATCTTTTTTAATCACTCTATTCTACGCTACATTTATGTTCTCTCAAAAATTTGAGCTGACAATGAATAATCTTGTAAATGCAGACGACTCATCAAAAAACTATGTAGTTTTAGAATTTCCTGATAAAACACAAGCTGAATTATTTAAAGCTTCAAAATTATATTTCAACACTCGCTATAACAACCCAAAATTTGTTACAAGTGAAGTTGAAAATGAACAGATTGTAATAAATGCATCGGCACCAAGTTCCGCAAAAATTAGAGCTGGAATTTCTTTTGATATTAATTATAATGCTGCCATTAGTTTTAAAGATGGCAAAATAAAAATAGACTTATCTATTAAAGATTTTGAAAGATATATTCCTATTACAAAATATGGTGGTGGACGTGAAAGAGATGGTATAATAGGTTTTGACCTTGGTCTGTCTAAATCTGGTATATTTTCTCAGAAAGGAAAACTGATTAGTGAAAAAGGCAAAGAAACAACTGAGAATTTTGCAAATAATTTTATCTCAGATTTGAGAGCAGGAATTGAAAAAAATGCTAGCTCGAACAATTCGGATTGGTAAATTACAAAACCCTAAATAACAAAAAACGCCAACTTGCTTTAAGTCAGGCGTTTTTTTATTTTTGTAGGAATGCAACAAACAAATACTTTCAAAGGGCGTTCTTCCATCCACATCAACAGACGAAACCATCGTCTGTCGGCACGTTTCTATTGGTACAATTGCATTATAGGTCTTAAATTTTCTAAATGCTTGGCGTTGCTAGATGAAGAGTTCGACATTACAGAATCTACCATTTGCGATTTACTTTCTGAAAATGCCGACCTCATCTCTCATCTAGAGCGCAACAATGTTACAGATAAACAATTGTCGCAGCGTTATCCTTTTATGAACTGGAAGTATCTTCACGCCAGCTCGTCTCAAAAATCTGTACAGCTGTCTTTAGACCTTTTCTCATAGCAACATCACGGATGCTATTTCGCTTAAAAGCATCAAAGCCGTTCGCTTCAAAACCTTGCAATTTTCGGTATATTTTTTCAGATAAGTCTAAATATGCAAGTGCTCGGTCTTGCGCTTCTTTTGGTGCGTTTCCGTTACTTTCTCCCGCCATTTTGTAAATGACAGTCAGCTCCATTGTACTTGATAATATTTGGAAAATATCCTGTACATCATCAAGAGTTTGAGAGCTTAGGTTGACTAGAACCGCAGGATATGAGATTGGCGGTTTTTCTTCCTGAAGTTGTCCGTAATTAAGATCAACATATTGTATTTCGGGAATCTCCGAAAGCAGTTCTAACAACTGCAAGTATAGTTTTTTCATAGTTAAATAGTTTTCATTCGACTTCTAATGTATGCTAAAGTTTCTCTTCTTATTTTGGCTCGCAGATAAGGCGATTCGGATTCATGTCCAATAAATTTTCGTTTAGGGATATTCTGCTGAATAGTTCTTTCAAACTCAGATACACCAACGGTTTTTCCGTCTTTCATTTTTCGGGTGTGCGGTTTAACCTGTTGTTTAACTTCTCCACGAAAACCTTCATTGTGTACTCTCGCATACGGAACATCCGTACCACCCGCTTGGATGTAAACTGCATTGTCAACAATCCTCGAAATCCTGATACTTCTTTTAAGTTTTGCTGTTTTTACCAAAATAGCTCTGTCGGTTTCGTCTCGTTTGCCCCACTTGGTTGGATTCTTTCTTTTTTGCCAAGGCTCTGTATTATCACCCAACCACGCTTGACGTTCGAAATTATCAAGTGTAAAGTTAACCGCAGCTTCACCAATAACTGGAGGCAGCTCCCGAAGTGTGGCAGCGACTTTTTCCTGTATTTTGCGCAAAGCCTCTTCTGTGGATTTAAACATTATTTAATTGATATTTAA
Organism: Soonwooa sp. T0.1_25; assembly: GCF_057652215.1. Taxonomy (NCBI): domain Bacteria; kingdom Pseudomonadati; phylum Bacteroidota; class Flavobacteriia; order Flavobacteriales; family Weeksellaceae; genus Soonwooa; species Soonwooa sp. T0.1_25. The sequence continues at coordinate 14,677 of NZ_JBYFBZ010000011.1, forward strand.
AAAGTTTTGTATATTTGTAACGCAGGGAACGAGATAAGCAATTATCCCCCTGTTTATTAATCAGAATTGATGAATGTCAGTTCTGATTATTTTTTTACCATTGATTACAATTAATTTTGGTAATATCCCATCATAAAGCTTTAAGGCTTCTTGTAGTAGGCTTTCTGCATTCTCTTTTGGAAAATATAATGTGCAAACATCAGCTCCTTTTTCAACCGCTTGTCTAATTCTTTTTGCTACTGTTATCGGACTGTTTCCTGTTAAAGACTTAATTTCATTTTTATAACCATTGATATAACCTTCTATATGTTTGGTGTCAAATCCTTTCTCGCTTTCCAGTGTTGATTCATATCCATTATCGAATAAAATATTGTGAGCTTCTTTCTCTAGATAACCTCTTTCTTTATCAAAAAGATGCTCAACATGAATAGCTTTAACACCTCCATTATCTCCAAACTCAACATCATAGTAATTGGAATCCGCTTGTAATCTCTGAAATTTTTCAAATCGTGCTGCAAGTTTGTCAGCTTCTTCTAAAACCTCATCAGGCGTATTCTCAATGTATTTATTTTTATCAGTAAATATTTGCCCAGTTACACCAACATTATTTTGAAAAGCTTCAGGGATTTTTGGAAGTACAAAATTTTCGCTTGGCTTTCCATAGCGTAATTTCTTCGCTGTGGTTCTACAGTTAAAATGATTCGGAGGAAAATAATACGCCAGTACAGGATCATCAACTTCAAAAATCAAATTATGCAACGGACTACATATCTCCGAGGTTCTTCCATCTTGTACAACTATCAACTGAACATAAGGGAAAATATGTTTGTCTCGTTGTATTTCCATCCACAGCCTAGACATTTGCGCACCTGCAACTATCGTATCGTATTCAGTTTTTAGATATCGATTCGATTCGCCAACCACAAACATTGCTTCTCTTTTGAACTCAGACCATGGGCGAAGACTACCATCAGGACGGAGAAGCAAGTTGTTAAGCCTCGCATTATCATTATGATTCTTTGCAACAGAGAACTTCCAAATATTTCGCTTGAGAAGCTCACGCATGACATGGTCGGGACTATCATAATCGATACCGACACCAAATTCCCTATCAATAGGTTTTATCAGTTCCTTTCCTAATTTGGTAACAAACGGTTTGCTTGGTGTGCCGTCATAGCCTTGGTTCTGATAGATGGATTTAACTTGATTCATCCATTCAGCGGCTAAGAGATCAGCCCAGTCTGGTTGTTTTTGATGCGATAAAAAATGCCCATGAGAACAAATACTTTCGTATTCGTTATCTAGTCGCTGCCAATCCAGCTCCGCATATAGATAAAAATCTACTGCGGAGCGTGGTCGAAAAAATCTTTTAACTTGTCAAAAAATGAAAGCTCTTTTGCCTTTACTTTCTCTTTTGTTTTTTTTGTTGGCTTTTCTTTAGCTGGATTTGGTTCTTCTGTATCTGTTGTCGGTTGTTCTTCAGAAGAAGCTTCTCTTTTCTTTTTAGATCGTGGAAGTCCTGAAGCTTCGAACCACCAATCTTCGTCCACGCCATCTTCTGTATTAGCATCCACTTTTTCGGCTATCTCCATTTTTTCCTTTAAAGACATCGAATCTTTTTTAGGATATAGAAACCAACCGCTTCCAACTGGAAAACCTCGTTTCTCTATTCGTGGCAAAAATTGATGATTAAGAACCTCAATAATATATTCTCTATCATCTTCAAAAATTGTGGCTTCTGTATCTGCGTGAACTTCGCCCTGTGCTCTCGATGAACCTTCCTTGGTTGTCATGGTTTGACCAGCAAGACCAATCAATATTTGTTCATCAAGCCACTCTAAAAATTCTTTATGTACAGCCCCGTTTGATTGTGATGATATACTTTTAATATCTGAGTTTTTACTTGCAACGATAGAACCACCCGCACCACGGCTTTCCATTGTGCCTTCCATTTCTTCACGTCCGTTTTCGTCTTCAGGATCATAAAGTGCTGCTAAAATCGGGATGCCCCACAACTCACAAAACTCCGCATAGTCACTTCCTCCGTTTCTTTTAAAAATGGCATACGGTGCCGCTTCCATGAGTAAGCCTAGATCATCATCTTCACCAACATTTAGTAAGAAGTCTTCATTCTCATAACTCCAACCTGTTTCGTCCGAAAGGTCTTTTAAAATAATCTTCTTGGCGGTGTCAAGATTTTTTCGGGCAATTTTTTCAACTTTAAAACCGTCAGCAAAATCAAGCTCAAGAATAGTTTTACCAAAGAATCGTGTGAGTAAAATCTCACGCAACATAATTCTAAAGGCTGGCGACTTTATTAAATCCGTCATCTCATCAACTTCCTGATTATCCTTTGCAAACTGCAAACCTCCTAAAGTCACATTACGAATCCTTTTTCTGATAGCTTCTCCAATGACAGGGTCTTTGATAATGTTTTCATAAACATCATAGAGTTTCGCACGTTTTCCACGATCCGCAGACTTAACGCCCGAGATGTGAGTGCTGATATCCATTGCATCTCTCTTTGGTGGTTGGACAACCATTACTTGAGATATTTTTACACCTTGTGATTCTTGCTTTTTTAGGGATGCGGTTCTGAATCCCATTTGTCTTTTCGTTTTCATTAGTAGCGATTTTCTCTTTTGGTGTTGGACTTAAAGCTGAAAGAAGCACTTTTGTTGGCTTCAAGTTCTCTCTTTGGTAGATTGGTTGGCATTCCTTTGAAGACCGATTTTAACCAAGCGTTTGCGGTGTTGAATCGCTTTTCTTTGTCGTCATAATCGATACTTGGATTGGCTAATCCGATAAGCTTCCAAATAGCAATATCTTTGATGAATTCAACTAACAAAGTACTTCGGGCTTCACCAGTTTTAGCAAAGATTACTTCGGTATCATATTGTTTTAAAAGAAAGGATTCGGCGTATTCTATTGCCATATCAATGGCGGCGACTGCAATGGTTTCGTCACTTCGGATAATGCCAGCAATCTCTTCGTCATAGGCGTGAGTCTTTAACTCCGCTACACTTATGAATTGGCTCATATTTAATATCGGTTTTTAGTTTTTATTATGTTGAAAATTCTTGGCTTTGTCGGTTCTCCAAAGTTTTTAGTATCAATAATTGTCACACCACCTTCTACACAGTCAGGCGCATCATCATGAGCTCGGCTTTTGGGAGATAATGCGAGAAACTGAAACTCCACTTCCTTCATGTCCTCAGTATCTTTTAATTCTTCATTAAAGATTAGTTTGCCCGCAGTATTGAGTGGTTCCAGCTTGGCTTCGATACGGTAGATTTTCTCAGGCTTTTGACGAGGGTCAGCTTTAAGATTTAAAGTAATGTTATGACGCTTGTTGGCTTTTTTTATTTCCATTTTTAAGGCATCATCAATCCAAGGATATTCGATATATAGATAAAGTGCAGATTTATTATCAACAAACTTTAAAGCCTCAAATTGCCAATCCACCATATCACGTACGGAAGTCTTTCGACACCTAATCCAAATAACATGATATTCATCTTTCCATTTTCCTATTAAAGCAGTTACTTTAAAATCTCCATTCTTCTTGTAACTGGGGTCGGTGTATAAGACTAAATATTTGTATTTGTGAAGCGGCTGAACCTTGCCATACTTCAGCTTTTTAAATATTTTACCTAAAACAATCGGATTGTTGAAGTATTCTTTTTGTGCTGAAGCTGCCGAAATTTTAGATAGAACACGATCGATCATTTCTTCCGTGTTCTTTGAAAGCCATGTTGATTTTCCGTTCTTATCTCTAATGTTTACAATCTCATAGAAATCGGCAATCTCCATTGCTTTTTTAATACAACAGTAATCGGCAATGATGTTACCATTAAAGATTACAAGTAATGGATTTGAGATTGAACGTGTACCATAAACAGCCTGTTCAAACCATTCCCATTTCTTATCAATGATATCAGGATTACGGCAATCTTCATCTGTGTCAAAATCATCCATAACAACAGAGTCAGGTCGAAATTCTTCATTTCTTGCACCCCTTGGTGCTTGTCCTGCTCCCACTGCAATAAACATGGAACCTGAACGAGTTACAAATTCATCCTCCGCCCAATTACCATAATTAACTTGTGATCCATAATCATTGATTAGTCTCGGATTCTTTTCAAAAGCCAATTTGTAAGGCTTTAACAATCTTACAGCTGCATCTTTGTTGGCAGAAATCATCAATGTAAACTTCTTTTTACCTGTGCAATGCAGGTACAAAAGTTCCATCATGGTTCGACCTGACTTTGATAACTCCCTGGACCAAGGTCGGACCTCGTAAAATTCTGGATTGCTTAAAACCCTTTGAGTTGATCTTTTATGAAATCCTTCAGGTTCTGCGGTACAATACTTTTCAAAATAGTATTTAAACCACTTTTCAGGATCAGCTTCAAGTTGTTTAATCCGTTTCTCTTTTTCTTCCTCCGTTTCTGTGGTATCAACAATCTCTGTATTTTGGAGTGATTTGTAATACTCATCCCAAAAGCTAATTGCTTCTTTTTCCTCACGGGTATTTACAAGCTTTTTCTTGATAACCATTACCCACGGATTTTAGATTTAATAAATGAATCAGCGATATGTGAAACTTCTTTAGCGTTTTGTAAATCGTTTCTTCTAATGAACTTTACAAAAGCTGTCATTACTGAAATTACTTCAGGGATTCCCGAATCCATTTCTAAGGTTGCAATGTCTTTAAGAAGTGACCTACGAAGCTGTGCCTCCTTGAAATCGGCAAAACGTTGTCCTTCAGGTTTTCTTTTGATATGTTCTTTGAGCTCTGCTAGTTCATCATACCAAGAAGCTAATAGTTCATCCCTTGTTAAAGGAATGTTTCGTTTTAGTTTTCCCCAGCCTTCGTCTTCAATCCATTTTGAAATCGTTTTTGGAGTAACATTAGTTCTTAATGCTAGTTCATCTTGTGTAATTTCTTCTGTTAAATAAATAAGCTTGGCTAGTTCCTGTTTCTCTTTGAGTTCATCCTTTGTTAATCGTCCTTTTTTTGCCATTTTTTCGGTATTAGTTTTGGCAAAATTGCTTCTATATAAGGGCTTATCGAAGTTGACGATTTATGATACTCTATTTTTCAGGGTATCATACCCTAGAATCTCGGGTATGATACTTTGCCAACTTTTTCTCCGTGGTTTAATAGTGAAATTTTGCAACAGAAAAAGAAACAAAAAGCGAAAACAACCATGAGCAAAGCGCCTCTTTTTATTACCAATGATGAAGCTGTATTAAATTCTTACGGATTTGCAGTTTTGACTTCAGGAATAGATTTAAACCAACGATTTTCAGAAAATCCAGTGTGTCTAAACAATCATTCAAATGATACAAAAGATGTGCTTGGAAAATGGATAGATATTGAGATAAAAGAAGGTAAGTTATTTATGCGACCTGCTTTCGATACGGAAGCCCCCGAAGGAAAAGAAGTGGTTAGAAAGGTACTAGCTGGAACTATTAAAGGATGTTCTCTTGGGATAATGTTTGATCCAGCGGATTTAGTCAATGAAAATGGAAGGCTTATTCTCAAAAAATGTATCCTGTTTGAAGTATCCATTGTCGCAGTTCCTTCTAATGGAAACGCAATAGCTCTATTCAATATGGATGGAAATCCAATCACTGAACAGGAAATCCAATCGCTTTGTCTTTCTCTACAAACCGTAAATCCATTTAACAACGATAAAACAATGAAACTATTAATCGCACACCTTCAACTTGCCGAAGGTTCTACTGAAGAAGCTATTCTATTGGCCGTAAAAGCCGTAGAGCAAAAACTAACCGATTCTGAAAACAAGTACACAACTCTGAAAGCAAAGTTTGAGGCATTAGAAACTGCTAATGCCGATAGAAACAGAGCTGAATTAACCACTGAACTTGACTTAGCGGTCAAAGATGGTAGAATCGATGAAGCTGGCAAAACGCCAATTCTTGAGCTTTCACATGAAAGTGCAATGAAGCTTTTGAAGTCATTACCCAAACGTAAAAAATTGAAAGATGAAATGACGGATGAAGACGAAGCTTCTGCTGAATCTAAATACGGAAAACTAAGCTGGTCAGAACTTGACAAAGGCAATCACCTCGCAAAACTAAAAGCTGACTTCCCAGATTATTACGCCGAGCGTTTTGAACTGCAATTTGGAAGAAAGCCGAACAACTAAACTGTTGCAAAAAATGCAACAGTTCACAAACAAAAATTAATAACCATAAAAACTCATTAATACGATGGCTTTAGAAATCGAAGTATGGCACTCGACCATTCAAGAAAAACTACTAAAGGATAATGCCTTCCTTACACAGGTGTCTGATGTATCCGAAGATTATATTATCAACGGTACGATTGTTCATGTTCCACAAGCTGGAGAACCTTCGGCGGTTGTAAAAAATAGAAGCGTTTTCCCAGCGCCAATTGCAAGAAGAACAGATTCGGAAGTTCTTTACAAAATTGACGAATACACAACCAATCCGATTTGGATTCACGACGCTGAGAAAAAAGAGCTTTCTTATGATAAACGTATGAGCGTTTTGAGTCAAGATGTAAGCAACCTTTCTCAAAATGTTGCTGAAGGAATGTTAACCAACTTTGTTGTGTCTCCAGTTGGAACCAACAACACAATTCCTGCTGCAAAAATTTTGCAGACTTCGGGCGAAGCTGTTGTAACTGCTTTGGCAGGCACAGGTTCGACAGGAAACAGAAAGGCATATTCATTAAGAGATTTGCAAGTGTTAAAAACTGCGCACATTAAAGAAAACAGCTGGGAGGAAGGGAATATGAACGTGCTTTTAACAGCAGATGCATCAACACAAATGTTCCCTGTAGAATCCGCAATTACTGCGACCTACATGGCATCAGTATCAGAAGCTGAACGAAGATTAGGTGTGATGTTCAAAGCACAAGGCTTTAACATCTTTGTGAGATCAAGTGCCTACACAGTTGCAGGTGATAATACTATAAAAGCATTTGGAGCAGTAAACGTTGCAACGGATTCTGAGGCGATTATCAGTTGGAATAAAAATATGCTAGAGAAAGCTATCGGTAGAACTCAAGCATTCGAGGATTTAGGAAATCCAGTTTATTACGGTGACATCTATTCATTCCTTGCAAGAATGGGCGGACGTGCAAAACGTAAAGGTTTCGAAGGTGTATTCCTTTTGAAGCAAGCGGCATCAGCTTAATTTTTTCATATCAATTATACCAAATTGAATCTCCTTTTCGGAGGGGATTCAATTCTTTAAAAACTAATAACCGTGAGAACAATTAAGTATATCGTGCTCCATTGCACTGCAACGCCACAAAACACTACAATTGAAAGTATCAAAAATTATTGGCGAACAAAGTTAGGATGGAAGAACCCAGGTTATCATTACATGATTAAGGCTGATGGGGAAATAGTCCAAACTTTACCAATCGACAAAATTGCCAATGGCGTAGCAGGTTACAATACTCCGAGTATTCACATATCTTATTTGGGAGGTGTTGATTCAAAAAACCAACCATTAGACAACCGTACGCCAGCACAGAAAGCTTCACAAATAAAGTTGATGACTGAACTAAAAAAGAAGTTTCCTAATGCTGAAATCAAAGGACATAGAGATTTTTCAAAGGTAGCTAAGGATTGTCCATCATTTGATGTGAAAGCATGGTTAAGGGAAATTAATTTCAAACCATAGTTAATGAAACCAGAACTACCGCAACCTTTCGAACAGGAAGACATCAGAAAAGACCCAAAAGCGGTGGTAATAGGATTGTTAATCGGACTTCTATTATTGTGTTGTTCGGTTGTCGGAATCCTCTATCGTGAAAAGGAAAAACAACAGGAAAGATTATACAAAGTAATCTTGGACGAACGTAACCAACGCATCGAGAATTATGAGCAAATGATTTTTTACAAAACAAAATCAGACGCTCTCAAAGCTCAGGAAGTTGAAACAAAACAAAAAACAGAACCATTAGTTCAAAAAATACTCCCATGAAAAAGACAGTAACTATTACAGCTTTTATTCTTGTTTTTGTCTTACTTATCATTAGTATAGGTTTGAACATCCGTCAAGAATTTAAAAAAGTCGACAAAGAAAAAGAGTTTGCAGAATTGCTAGCTCAAGGCTCAAAAAACAATGTTGTCAATACGTACACACGTGACAGCATCACACACAAGGTTTTCACTGACCGAATTATTGATAATTCTAATTCTTCAAAAGTCGCAGCACTCGGAACATCGTATGCTGATAGTCTCCAGCAAGCGCTTAAAATTAGTTTAGATAAAATTGATCAGGTCACAAAAATTAACGGTAAACTAATCGCTCAACTGGCGTTACAAACCAAACAAACTGAAACAGGTCAAGCCATTAAAACGCATAAAGATAAATATCTCGATTTAGTTTATTTCCCTGATAACGACAGCCTACAACTAGCATACGATATCAACTTAAATGATGTAAGGACACACGATAAAAAGTGGCTATTTGGGAAAACTAACAATTACATCGATTTATTCAGCGATGATAAACGAGTCACCATTAACGGCGTTAAATCCTTCCGAATAAAAGAAACGCAACCGAAAAGGTTTGGCTTAGGATTGAACGCTGGCTATGGTCTCGGCAAAGAGGGAAATACCATTCGAGCTATTCCCTACATCGGAATCGGTCTTAATTACAATTTAATTGAATTTTAAAAACAATAACATGTCAAACATTACAAACAAATTTGCCTTAGCGGCCATTGCGATTTTTGCAGCACATAAAAACATCGACAAAGTATTTATTACGGCAGATGGACAAGGCTTCACGGACGAAGAGAAAGCCAAAGACAATGCCCGCTATCACAAAGACAACCGAGTAGAACCATTCGAGAGAGGTTTCGAGGATTCGTACACTGATCCTGATGCAGAACCTGTAAAGGACAAAAAAGTTGGAGAACCAACAGAACGCCAGTTGAACTTTTCTAAGTACGAGGAGCTTTTTGGAGTTAAACCAGCAAACAACATCAGCAACGAAAAACTAATTGTTGCTATTGCTGAAAAAGAGGCTAAGCTTGAGAAAGCAAACCAAAATCCTCAAGTCTAATTTAAAACATATTTAATAACCATTTAAATCAAAATAAAACAATGGCAGAAGTTGTATACGGCTGTAAAGCCCTAAAGTTTGGAGAAGCATCAGATACTAATGTGATGCCTGCACTTTTAACGAAGCTATTCGATACCTATAGAGATTCAGTTTCGTTTGTTGAAGACGATGCAGATGTACAGGACGAATATTCTGATCAGGACGACAATCCTTTTATTTCACTTTCTACAAAGGGAGCTAAAACATTAAAGGCATCGACCTTCGATTGGACACCTACGATTCTGAAAGAATTAAAAGGTGGTACTGTAGTCGATGGTATGTGGGTGGAACCAGTAACCGCACCTTTGATCACAAAGGCAATCGATTTGGAGACAGATTCAGGAACACACTTCCAATGTTCAAAGTGGCAAATCACTGCAAAATTGAACGCTGAAATTAAAAAGAAGAATGTTGCTCTTTTGGAGATTACTGCGAAGCCTTTGCTTCCTATTAAAATTGGTAAACCAGTTTAAATATGGAACAACAGGCGACAGAATCGAGAGCCGCAAAAGTATTATTAAAAAGAGGTGTCAAAGTGCCAGTCACGGCACCTCTTTTTTTACGTCTCTTAGGAAAAAAAACAATCAATCTTAATGTTCATGCACCGACGTCTAATACTCTACTAGCCATTGCGGATAAGTATTTAGAAATGCGAATTGCAGACACAAAAGATATTACGCTGGCAGATGCTTTTGCATTCTATAAAAAGCACGGAAAGACAATGACTGAAATTGTTGCATTGTGTATCCTCAATCAACCCCAAAAATTTTGGAGACATAAAATTTTAGCTCGCTTTATAGACAAAAAATTACAACAGGACGAAATCTCTTATTTATTTCATCTCATCATTGTCTATGGTGGTGTTGAGGATTTTATAAACTCTATCAGATTAATGGAGACGATCAGGATAACGAAACCGATGAATCTGAGTCCGAAGGAAAAGACGAGTTAAAAAGTGAAAGCTTTCATAGCGTCTTTGGTTTTGTCTTTATGATAGCTGAAAAGACTGGTTGGACAAAACAACAAATATTAAACGATTACAGCTTTGCGGAGCTGAATATGATGTTAGCCGACGCACCGAAGCTAACGAAAAAGAAAAAAGAAGTAAAAACACTAGAATCTGACGAAGAGCTTGCAGCTTGGTTGGGCGCTGAAACTGAAATATAAATCATGTCTGATAACTTAGAACCTATTGAATTAAAATTTGTATTGAACTCCCCAGAAGTGATGGCGGAGTTTCAAAAGATGATGGGCGCTGTCAAAAATTATGACGCATCTATTGACGCATCTAAAAAAGGCTTTTCTCAATTTGTTTCTGAGCAATTAAAAGCTATTAGTGTTTTAGACCAAAGTGCACAACTTACGGAAAAGCAAGCTCAAGCCATCAAACGACATGGTGAATCTTTGGAATGGTTGCAACAAAAACAAAAGGAAACCAATGATCCTACGCAATTAGCACTCTACACACAGCAATTGCATCAAGTTGAGTTAGCCATTCAGAAAATTGCTGAAGCTGCAAACAAAAATGTGCAATTAATGAATCCTGAAGAAATACAATTAGCTAATCAAAAACTTGAAGAAGCTATTGTATTGATGGATAAAATCTCAGACACACACATTTCTACAAGCTTCGCCTCTCCTGAAGAATTAGAAGTACTATCCAACGAAATCAACAAAACAGAGGATGGTTTTCAACAATTAGCAACTGTAATCGATTTTGTCCAAGCTAAGATGGCTGGAATGGATTCTTCCACCAATGAATTCAAACAGTTACAAGCTGATGTTAAAGCCGCTAATGATCTACTTGGTCGCACACCTCAATTGTATGATGCAACAGGTAACAGCATCAATCAAATGAATGATGCATTAAAGGTTTTTCAAACGCAATTAGCGGATGAAACCGACCCTGAATCCATAAAAATTTTAAATCAAAATATTGAAACTTTAGAACAAGGCATTCAACAAATTAAGAATGTTGGGAAAAGTGGTTTTGATGAATTTGGAAAAAAAATTGAAGAACAAAAAGAAAAATCAATACAACTTCAAACCGAACTTGAAGGACTTGTTAATAAGATGGCTAAACTAAGATTAGCCAATCAAGAAGGTTCTATACAATATGAAGAATTAAAAAATAAAGCAGTCGAAACGAGAACTGCTATCTTAGAAACCAATAAAGAAATTAATGCTGAGGTTTCACCCACTACTTCATTTGATAAATTAATCCAAATAACTTCAGGAATAACAGCAGGCTTTACATTAGCACAAGGTGCTACTGCCCTATTCGGAGCTGAACAGGAAGAAGCCGAAAAAGTTATTCAAAAAGTAACTGGAGCAATGGCGGTTCTCCAGTCGTTGCAGGAAATACAAATACAATTAAAAACAGCTGATACAACAGCCACAGGAGAACAAACCGCGGCCCAAGCATTATATACCACCGTGGTTGGTACATCCTCGGGCGCATTAAAGATATTTCGATTAGCATTAGCGGCAACAGGCATTGGTTTAATAATCATTCTATTGGCCGCACTTATTACTAATTGGGACAAAGTAACGGAAAGTGTAAAAAGATCATTTCCCGCGTTAAATGGTTTTGGAGATAAAATGGATAATCTGAAAGCTAACGTCATGGGCTTTCTCAAAGCATATTTATCATTATTCGAAACCGTATGGAAAACCCTTCAAAAGCTGAAAGATTTTAAGTTTAAAGAAGCATTAGATGAAGTTAAAAATGTCGGCGATAATGCCGTTAAGAGATTTAATGAAGGAAAGCAAAAGTCTTTAAACGATTCTGCTCAAGATAAAAAGAACACCAATTTGCAAAAGGCTATTGAGCAAGATCAGCACAATATTAATGTTATTGAAACCCTCACAGGACAAAAACAATTTGAGCGCAGAGAAAAAAACATTAAGGCGCAGATCTCTTTGGTTAAAAAAGGTTCCGATGAAGAAATAAAACTAAGACAAGATTTAGATATTCTCCTTGCAGATAAGGATAAACAGCGTAACGATGCTGCTAAAAAAGCTTCTGACAAGTCATTACGTGATCAAGAATCGGCGGCCAAAAAAGCGCAACAACTAGCGGAGAAAGCAGCCGAAGCCAGAAGAAGCCTTGAGGAAAAAGTCCAAGCTGAAATTAATAAGCTTAATAATAAAGAACTTGAAGGTGACGAAATTGCTCAGATCAAAGCTAAGTGGGAGAATCTTCGAAAAGAAGCTAATAAAGTTGGTGCGGGAAAAGCAGTCAAAATGAGTATTGATATCAACGAGAAAAAAGAAGTTGATATGAAAACTTATGAGCTTGAAACTAAAGATAAAGTTAAACAACTTAATCAACAAAAAGAGCTTTATGCAGCTTATGAAACTTTCAAAACGACCATCGCTCAGACTGAATTTGCAAAACGTAACAAAATAAACTTAGAAGAGTTCGGTACGTTCTCTCAAGTTATCGATGCTGAAATTAAAAAGCTAACCGACAAAGCCAATCTTACAGCTCAGGAAGCGGAAAGGTTAAAAGCTTTGCAAAATATAAAAATCGAAACTGATACCACAGCTTCACAAAATGATTTTCAAAAATTTGAAAAGGCAGCACAGGATACAATAACACATCGTGAGCAACTTGAAGCAATTGATAAACAATATAAGGATAGAGCCCTGCAACTTCAGAAAATTTCTGATGAGAACCTTCGTAATGAAAAACTTGCGGAAAATGAAAGACAGAAACAAGAAGCAATAAATGCGGCTAATGATGAGGCATTTCAAAAAAGTGATATTTTCAGACGACTATCTGAAAATCTTATTGATATTACAAAGGCACAACTTAAAGCCAGAATTGAAGCTTTAAAAACTGTCCTAACTGAAGAGAATAATTTAACTGAAACCCAACGAAAAGAATTTGAAAGAAAGTTAAAAGAAGCTGAAAGTGTTAAAGCCACTTCAACTATTCAACAAAAAATAAATGAACGAATTGCACATCGCAAAACTTTAGAAGAAGCAGCTGCTATTGCTGTAAAAAATAATCATGATTTATATGTAAAACTAAAGGAAGATATCGCAGCTGTTAATGACGAAATAAAATCATTAGAAGCTGAAAAATGGAAAGAAGCTGCTGACTGGGCACAGTTTATTTCTCAAACCTTCTCTGAACTAGCTTCAATTATTGGAGATTCAAATGAAGGTTTAGCGGATACATTGTCAACCGTAAGTCAAATTGCTGACATTGCAGGGAATCTGTCAAATTCAATTGGAGGAATCATTGAAGGCTTAGCTGATGGTTTTACAAAAGGCGGCGTAATCGGAATTGTACAGGGATTAGTTGGTGCAATTGGTGGATTGTTTTCGCTTGGTAAAAAAGCAAGAGAATCTGAACGTAAAGCACAAGAAGAGATGAAGAAATACCAAGATAGTATTTTTCAATCTCAATTAGATTATAACGCAGAGCTAAGAAAAAGAATCGCTGATGAGGTTAAGCTTAATGATCTTTATAAATCTCGTGTTGATAACATTAAAGAAGAAATTGAAGCCAATAAAAAGAATGCGGCGCAAATCATAAAAGACCAACAAGATGTTTTCAATAGGTTATTGAAAGCGCAGACTGTTGTTGGAATGCACACCGAAAAGTATGGCGGTTTCCTAGGCATTGGAAAGAAAACAAGAACTGTTGAAGATACCAAATCTATTGCAGAATTATTAGGTGTTGGCAAATGGGTTGAGAAAACAATAAAAGTTGGTTTTACAAATCTAAAAATTAAAGTTTTCGAACCTGGTCAAGTGGAACTCACAGATGACATCTTTGATAAGCTTGAAAAATTAAATGCTGAAAAACCATTAACAGGTGATGCGAAGCTTGCTTATGATCAATTAAAAAAACTCCGTGACGAATATGGTTCCATTGCCGAAGCTAATCGTCAATTAGAAATCCAGTTAAAAAATGCGATTACAGGAACAACCGCTCAAACTTTAGCTGATAGCATCCGTGAAGGTTTAAAAAGTGGTAAGAAGACTTTCGCAGATTTTGCCAATGATATTGAAGGTTTTTTGCGAGAAGCAATTTTGGCTGGTATATCAGCAAAAATGATTGAACCTAAGATTCAGGAGTTGCAGGACGCACTTGCCGAAATGATGGGCGATGGAATTTTATCAGCTGATGAGCGTGCCCAGTTCCAAGCCATGTATATGGCGATAGTATCTCAATCTCAAGAATACATGGATATTATCAATCAGGCAGGTGTTAACATTGGTACAGGAAGCTCAAATGCTAACTCTTTGCAAGGTGCGCTAAAAGGTGCATCTCAGGAAAGTATTGATATCCTATCGGGTCACACCGCCGCCATGAAATTAACGCAGTTTGAAACCAATACTATTTTAAAGTCAGGCTTTGCTCAACAATTAGAAAAGACAAGTCAGATCATAGAATTGCAGATTGATATTGAGAAAAACACTCGAAGAACGGCTGATAATACAGAAAAAATACACGATGTCAATGATAATGTTATTCGTGTTGCAGAAGGACAAGAAAAAAATTACAAGGCTTTACAATCAGCTGGAATTATTAAATAACGATTAAATGAACTTTCAAGATACTTTAAATACTAAAAATCTTCTTTCCGAGTTTGGTCTAATAATCCAAACAGGAACCGCTGAGCTTTTGGCATTTCCAGAAAGAAAAGCAACAATCGAAAATAATTGGGCAGAAGAAAACGGAACCGAATATGATCTGGCTTCCCCAAAATTTAAAGATAAAGAAGTAACACTACAATGTGCAATATTAGCGAACAATGACGCTCAATTCTGGCTGTTCTATAATGCGTTTTTTAATGAACTGAAAAAAGCAGGATGGCAGAACCTATTTATTTATGATCATTCAAAAACATATCAGGTTTATTACAAAAAATGTGGCACACCCAAAAAGACATTGAAGCGTCTTAAAAACGTACAAAAAGTCTTAGTCAAATTCCCTTTAACATTACAAGTCAATTACTAAAATGAGATACAGCATATACAGAGGAGAACAGATTGTCTTGGCTAATTTTCGTCCTGAAGGTACGGTTACAGAACGTGTTATGGGCGAAGAAACAGCAAGTTTGTCATTTACACTTTCGCGCTATATAGATTTTCATATTGGAGACAGAATCTCGATTTATCGTAAAGATTATTTTTTATCAACTGAGCCTATTATCGTAAAAAAATCTACTCGTGAATTTCAATATAGCTTGATATTTTATTCATTAAAATATAAGTTAGCTGACTTTCAAATGTTCTTTTATGACAATAATAATGAGTTGACTCTACCCGATTTTTATATCATGGGTACTGCTGATACTTGTCTTGATGTTGTCTTAGCTAACGCCAACCGTGCTGATAGTGGCTGGACAAAAGGTCTAGTTGATTCAACAGAAGTTAAAAATGTAAATTTTTCTGATTGTAATTTATTAGAAGCTATTTCCAAGATAGCTGAAGAATTTAAACTTGAGTATTGGATTGATTCAGACAAAAGTATTCATTTTACAGAAAGAAAACCAGTTAGCGGATACTCTTTTGAATATGGAAAAGCAAAAGGACTTAAGAATATTACGAGAAGCGTTTTAGAAGGCGGAAATCTTGTGACAAGATTATACGTTAAAGGTTCTGATAAAAATCTTCCTAAAAATTACCGTGGCGGACAAAAGAATCTTAGAATTGATGTGCCTTGTCTTGAGAAAAATATTAGCATCTACGGACTGAAAGAACATACAGAAAAGTTTGAAGAAATATATCCAAAACGTGTAGGAACTGTAACCGCTATCGATGAGAATGATCCTAATAGATTTACTGATGCCGATTTAGATTTTGATCTTAATGCTTATAATGAGTACGGAACAACTGTTTTAATGAATGGTGTCGCTGTTAAAGTGATTTTCCAAACTGGGCAACTGGCTGGATATCGACTAGAACTGATTGAAGCTGGAGGATTTAACTCCGCTACAAAAACTTATTATCTCAACCCAAATAAAGACGAAAAAGACTTGCAAATTCCATCGGCTTTGATGCGTCCTGCTGTCGGTGATAAATATATTCTAGAAGACCTAATGATGCCCGAAGCTTATGTTTTGCTCGCTGAGTCGGAATTAAAAACAAAAGGTCAAGAATATTTGGAGCAAAATAGCAAAGACAGATTTCAATATGCTGCTGAAAGTGATATTATTTTATTCAAAAATCTAAATATCAATATCCAACTTGGAGCAACAGTACATTTTATTGATGTAGACTTTGCTCTAGATGATGATATCAGGATTACAGGACTTCAAAAAAACATTCAAAATCCTTATGATGTTAAATTTGATTTGTCTGAAGTAACCTCTGTTAGTTCTATCGTGCAAAGCTATTATGACCAGCAGGAACAACAAAATACAATCATTAATCAAATAAAATATAATGCAGAATTAGCTCGTAGAAACTATCTATTTGGTAGAGAATTTCACGAAAAAGTATTTGATGGCGAAGGCTATTTTGATGCCGAAAATATAAAACCTTTATCCATTGAGACAAAGATGTTATCGTTAGGTTCTAGGCTACAACAGTTCGGGTTGCCAGGCGTTAATTTTCAAATACAAAATAATAATGCGCTGAGCAATACGGCTGGTAAGATTGCACACCAAACGATTAATCCAACTGGCATTCGAGAATGGACTATTCCTGCTAATACAGCTATTGGAATAACACCAGCATTCAATTACATCTATATCAAATGTCAGAAAGTCGGCACAAATGCGTCTTTTGTTGTTACAGAAGCTCAAATCAAAGTTGAGCAAGATCCCGATTTTTATCATTTTGAAGTTGGTTATTTGTCGAGTGTTATTGATGGCTATAGAAAAATTAAAACAACCTACGGATTTGCGCAGCTTAATCCTGCCGAACTATCTATTGGTAAAATATCAGACCCAACAGGTAATAATTACATAGAACTTCTGCAAGATAAAATAAACATAAAAGCAAAAGTTGAATTTACAGGTGATAGTCCTGCTTTTGATCAGGTTAATAATTCTATTCAAATTGGTGGAAGAAATTTGGCTATTAATAGCACAGGTTTAATAAATTCAAATGCTTATTGGTTAAGAGATTTTAACTTGTCAGAAAGTTTGGAGGTTGGTCAAAAGTATACCATTACTATCTGGACAAAAGCACCAAATCAAAATACTTCATCTTATTTTAGAATTGGAGACCAAATCGGAACTCTTAGTGATGTTAAATTAGTTTCACCTAATAAATTCCAAGTCACTTTTACTGCGTCTCGAGCTTCAAGTAAAATTATTCTATTCCATGAGCCAAATGACTCAACTTGGTATCAGTTCGAAAAGCTTAAGCTAGAAAAAGGCACAAAAGGAACAGATTGGACACCAGCAACAGAGGATATTCAAGAACAAGTAGATGACGCAATTAATCAATCGCAAACAGCCAATAACATACTTGCTGATATTGCTAATGACAATAAACTAACTCCACAAGAAAAGCAACAAGTAAAACAACAAGTTGATGCAATAGTAGCGGAAAAACCTCAGTTAATAGCTCAAGCACAAAAATACGCCGTTAGTACTTCTAACCTTCAGAATAATTATGATTTGTTACTAGTATATATAAATCCTTTGTTGGTCAATTTAAATACTACTTCAGATATTGATGGCAATGTTTTAAGAGATAAATTTAACAACTACTACTCTGCAAAAGTTTTGCTTCTTAAAACAATTACAGACACCGTTAGTAGTGACCTATCTGGGATTAGAAATAATATACAACAATTACATGATGACTTACAACAAGACATAAGTGACGTATCCTCCTCCGTTGGAGAGTTAAACAGTTATGTTGACGGTGCTTTTTCAGACGGAATTATCGATGCAGCTGAAGCTATTGCAATAGAAAAATATGTTAATCAAATTAACACGGAACAAAGTGATCTTTCTCAAAAATATCAAATAATTTATAATGATGTCAATTTAACAGGAAGCTTTAAGACTGAGCTGGCAACAGCGTGGGGCACTTCAGCAGCATCAGGAACTGGTTATCTCGGAGCACATAAAAAATTAATAATTTCCATAACTACAGCTATTGCTGACGGTAAAACTACTGTCACCGAAAAATTAGATGTTGACAATAAATTTAGAGATTATAAAGATGCACTATCCTTGTTATCTGCTAAGTTTCAAAATGCGCTAACAGCTATTGAAAATGAGCGTGTTAATGCAATCCAAATTGGTGGAAGAAATCTAGCAAAAAAAAGTACAGGTTTAATAGATTCAAATGCTTATTGGTTAAAGGATTTTGACTTATCAGAAAATCTAACTGTTGGTCAAAAATATACCATTACTATTTGGACAAAAGCGCCGAATCAAAATACATCATCTTATTTTAGAATTGGAGACCAAATCGGAACGCTTAGTGATGTTAAATTAGTTTCACCGAATAAATTTCAAGTCACCTTTACTGCGTCTCGAGCTTCAAGTAAAATTATTCTATTCCATGAGCCAAATGACTCAACTTGGTATCAGTTCGAAAAGCTTAAGCTAGAAAAAGGAACAAAAGGTTCAGACTGGACACCTGCAACAGAGGATGTTCAAGAAAATATCGATAATGCTCAAAACGCAGCCAATAGTGCGCTCACGATTTTGACAGATATAGGTAGTGATAATAAATTAACCGCTTCAGAAAAACAAACGACTCAAAATGAGTGGAATCGTATCAAATCTGAATACACAAATAACTTCACACAGGCAAGTTCTTTACTATTATCAGTTACTGCTTACCAATCAGCATATAATGCATTGAATAATTATATTGCTCCCCTACTAATGGATCTTACATCTACCTCAAATATTAATGGTGATGTTTTCAGAAATACATTTAAGAATTATTATGATCAAAACATAGCAATTGTTACTACAATAGGCAATAAACTAATTGCCAATGTGCAGGTTGGTGGAAGGAATTTAGCACTGAAAAGTAAGGAGTTTATAAACTCTAATAATTATTTTGTAAAAGACTTTGAAACCTCTGAGATACTGAAGCAAGGTCATCAATATACTGTGACAGTCTGGACGAAAAACGTAAATCAAAATGTAGCTGCATATTTTTCTATTGGTGATCAAGTGGGAAATTTTGGGAATTTGATAAAGATTTCTGATACTGAATTTGTAGGCACGTTTATCTTGCCAAGGGATTCTGTTGGGAAGATTACATTATTCAGAGAGCCAGACGATGTCTCTTGGTATCAGTTTGAAAAGTTCCAAATCGAAAAAGGCAACAAATCAACCGATTGGACACCAGCTAATGAAGATATCGACTCAGCGATTAATGCGGCTAATCAACAATCAGCTAATGCCATTGCTCAAGCTCAAAATGCTATGAATACAGCTGCATTAGCTAATCAGGTGACTAGCTTTATAAATACAACCGTTAACCAAAACGTTGTTGCAACAGGAACTTTATTGGTTGGAGATGTTAACGGAGCCAATGCAATGATATCAGGCGTTACAGATCAACCGAATGGAGAAAGCATTCGCTTTGCAGCAGGAAAGCCTTATGGTCAGAAGTATCTTTCTCCATTCCAAGTCTTAGACAACGGCATGGTGAGATTTGTAAATCCTACTACGGGTCAAAAAACATTTGAACTTGGATTTAATAAAAATACTGGAAAAGTCGTCTTTGACATTTACAATGAAAGCGGTGTAAAAGTCGCAACCATAGGAAGTCAAGGAATTATGTTTACGGGCTATATTCCAGAAAGCTATACAAAAAGAAAATTTAGAAAACTAACAACAACATCTTTCACACCTAGTGCTATCAATGCGGAGTTAACGGAAACTGCTTTTCAAAAATTTGAAGTAGGTAGAGGTCAGACAAGTGGTGAAATTCTTGGGCAATGGATTGAGTATGATGTCGGTTTAAATTCTTCAATTCTCGCATATGAATACTACGAAGGGCGAAATTTTGAAAGTGCGGACAATTCGCAATATGTTGGCTTTTACACTACTGCAAATAAATTTGGAAGTAAAATAGATGATGGGATTTACGCAAAACAACAAATTATTGGTGCTTATTACAGCCCATCAGAAGGAAGTTACAATACTTCGTATGCGACTGATGCTTATCTTGTTGAAGATGGTAAAATAATCAGTAGTTACAGTTATCAAAAAATCTTATCAATAGCTACTATACCAGTAAGAGGAAATCAATTTCCACCAGAAGATTATGAACAATAAAAATTAATATATATGGCATTAGAAATCATTAGCACATCTATCACAGTGCAAGCAAAAGAAATAGTTAATGAAAATACAATTAACTACGCATGGAACTTTATTGAAGGCGGTTTGCCACAAGCTATCAACTTCAATGTACAAAGAGGGATTGTAGATGGGGATAATCCATTTACAGGAAACAATGTAATATCAGGTGCTTACTATCCTGAAAATGGTAAGTATGATGTTCAGAATAACAATTTTATAGACGGTGATCTTACTTTGTATCAAAGTATTTTAAACACTTGCCAAAGTATTGTAACTGATGCACAGAATAGAGGATAAAAACATCCTCCGCTTTTAAAAAGAATCTCACCCCTTTAAAAAATGAACCCGCAGGCTACGGAGGACTTATGTCTTCTGGAGCTTGCGGGTTTTTCATTTTGTGGGGTGAGAGAGGCAAAGATAATAATAAACAATTTTAAAAACTAATATTTATGAAACAGTACACACAGGCGCCTCTACCATTTCAGGGGCAAAAAAGAAATTTTTTAAAACATTTCAAAACAGCATTAAACGAGTTTTCGCCAACGGCAACTTATGTTGATCTTTTCGGAGGTTCTGGGTTACTCAGTCACACGGTCAAAAACTATTATCCCGATGCAAAAGTCGTTTATAATGATTTCGACAATTATTCGGAGCGTATTGCTAATGTCGGTAAAACAAACGCCTTATTAGCTGATTTGCGCCCAATTTGCGCCAAAAATCCCAATCGAAAAGAAAGATTAAACGATGATCTTCACGCTGAAATTATCGCCCGAATATCCAAAGAAAAAGGCTTTATCGATTGGGTAACAATTTCATCCAATTTACTTTTCTCAATGAACTATGCAACCAATTTTGAAGCATTTAAAAAGGAAAAATTTTATAATAAAATAAGACTTTCAGATTATAATGCTGATGGATATTTGGATGGTGTAGATAGAATAACAAAGGACTATAGAAACTTATTTGAGGAATATAAGAATCATCCAAATGTGGTTTTTTTAGTTGACCCACCCTACTTGTCTACTGATTGCTCTACATATAGCCGTCCCGATTATTGGAAGCTATCGGACTATCTTAATGTTTTGAAAACTATTGAGGATCAGTCGTATTTCTATTTTACATCAAATAAATCACAAATCATAGAACTCTGCGACTGGATGGAGAATCACTCCTATGCTCGCAATCCATTCGCAGATGCAACGATTAAGACTGTTGGCAATCAATTGACTTATAATGCTAGATATGAAGATATAATGATTTATCGGAATAATGATTAAACGTTGTTTAAACTAAATTTAAAAGCGTCCTATTTGGACGCTTTTTAGGACATTTCGTTGAAGTATTTTGGACATTTGGATTTGGCGATTATACATCTATTCCGTATAATCTTATTTCTTTGCTTATTTGCCCAAATTCTTGTCTTACTATCAAACTATCGCCGTCCAAAATTCTTTCAATTATCAAATGAGTTTCAATTTGAATGTCTTTGATGAGAAAGTAATTTTCTTGGTCTTGGTTGGAAACGCTGCCGTCTATTTCCATTTGATTTGGTGTGATTGCTTTGTATTTCATTGGTTTACAGTGTTTTATCTATTGTTTATTCAAAGATAATTTAAGAATTTTATATCTGTCTAGACAATAGTGTTTTTCAGTCTTTTTTAACTACAAAATTTAATTACAATGGCAAGACAAAAAGGTCTTATGAAATACGTCGGAACAATCGGCGATGTAAGACATTTCAAAATCAAAGGGCAAGAAGGTTTTTTCGCTGGTATGGTAGGCGGACCTACTGCCGAGCAAGTGAAATCTGCCCCAGAGTTCGAAAGAACTCGCGAAAACATGAACGAATTTGGCGGCTGTGCCAAAACAGGGAAGTCACTAAGAACGGCTTTATCTGCGTTAATGGGGAAATTTACTGATCCACAAGTTACAGGTCGTTTAACTTCGATTATGAAGAAAATCAATTTGGAAGATGGAACAGAAGCGAGAGGTTACCGAAAAGTAGAAGTTTCTACGCAACGTAAATATTTGGAGGGATTCGAATTTAACAAGAATCTTTCTATCAGTGGTGTTTTTAATGCACCATATGATGTGAATCATGAAGTTGCGCGTGATTCAGCCGATTTTATCATTTCTGAATTTAATCCTGTTGAATTAATTTCTGCACCTTCAGGTTCAACACACTTTCGTTTACTGAATGTTTTGGCGGTTTTATCCGATTTTTCATACAACCCTACGACAGGAACATATGAGCCTGATGATATGGCTAATAATGAATTAAGCGTAGTGGAATATTCTCCCTACATACCACTAGACGAGCTTTATTCTGGTGCCACTTTAACGGCTGCACTTCCTGGCGCACCCACGCTAAGCACTAATGTTTCGGTGGTTCAGTGTATTGGAATTGAGTTTTTCCAAGAAGTAAATGGTAGATATTATCCTTTTGCATCGGGGAACTGTCTCAAAATTGAGGAAGTTTTTTAATATTAGTTTAACAGAAGCCTTCTCAATTTGGGAAGGCTTTTTCAATTCAAAAATGTTATGAGAACAAAAATAGTTAGAGTTGCCGAAGGCAAACAATCCACACTTTCACACTTGTATATTGACGGAATTTTCCAGTGCTTTTTGTTGGAGGATAAAATTAGAGCGGTTAAGATTATGAAACAAACTGCCATCCCTACAGGTTCTTTTTATCTTACTCTAAATACTTGGGGCGGAAAGAATAAGGACTACGCCAACAAGTTTCCCGTTATGCATCGTGGCATGATTGAGATTGATGGTTTACCTACGTTTGATGCTGTGTATATCCATATCGGAAATACAATTACCCAAACGGCTGGCTGTCCGCTTTGCGGACTGAGTTACATCAAAAAAGATGGTGATTATCAAGTTTTGCAAAGTACCGATGCTTACAAAATGATTTATCCAAAGCTTTTGGCAGTTGCTCAAAGCAAAGAAAAAAGTATCATTATTGAAAACAATTTTCAATTCTAACATATGGAAATTATGGGAACAAGTTTAGATATCAATATTCTTTTTGGTTCGATTTCTAGTCTTTTATTGGCGGTTGTGGCTTATTTTATTAAGCAACTACACTCCGATTTTAAGAATATGGAAAAAGACATTTCCGAAGTCAAAACGATGGCTTTGCTTATTAAAACAGAATTCAAAAACTCTCAGGATTTGCTTAATCAAAAAGTAGAATATTTGGAGCAAAGAGTCAATAAGTTAGAGTTTAACCTTTCAAAAATTCAAGACAATGAAAACAAATAATTTTAATTTGGTTAGTCGGATTCAAGAACCCACTCCAAAATGGTTTAAAATCATACGTTCAACAGGTTTAATCCTTTCCGCTGTGGGTGGTGTTTTAGTTGCTGCTCCGGTGGCTTTGCCTAGTGTTTTAGTGAGTATTGGAGGCTATTTGCTTCTTGGTGGCACTATCGCCAGTGCAGTTTCACAAACGGCAATCAGCACCGAAGAATTCGGCAAAAATTCTGCTAAAAATCAAGAAAATCCGAAGGCAGATCAAGATTCACTCCAGGATTTAAGGTAAAAAAATATTGTTTAATCATTTATCAGCTCGGCAATTGGTCGGGCTTTTTTGATGCAATTCTATTGCTTTCGTCTGCTTGCAGTCGGTTATATAGAAGGGCGAAATATGTTGCACTTATCTACGTCTTAGGGTGGGTTTAAGATGCAGTCAATAGGAAAGTCCCCTAAGTGGGGACTTTTTGAGATTAGATTTTAAAATAATACTTTCGGACTAAGACAGAACGAAGTTCTGAAAGTTGCTGCAGTTGTTGTGAAAATTTTTGTTCTAATTGATAAACTGCTTTGATGTCTGAAAGGATTTTCTCATTTTGTTCCATCTTGCAAAGGCTCGGAATGATGAAATTCTGCATCACTTTTTTGAGTTCAAAAAGTCTAAGCATCAAGATAACACTTCCGCATAAATACGGATGAAAAAATCTGTTTTTCCAAAGGGTGTAAAAGGTCCAGTACAGGTTTTCGAGTTGGTTTTGATCCTTGCAATACAGGATAAAACAGTTTGGGTAAGGTTCAAACAGTGGCTTTCCTGCGTTTTGTCCTCTAGACAAAATAAACAAAGCATTTTTCGGAGTTTCTTTTGCTGGGTTGTACGTGCGTACTTTAAAATTTTCCATAGCATGGGATTTAAAATTTTATGCTCCGCTGAAAATTTTTCAAAAGAAAAAAAGAAAAAAAAGAAAGTGCTCCGACCGTGTGGAAGGAAAATGCGATGCAATATTTTTTCTGAAAAATTTTGGGGCTAAATTTTAGCGCCACAAAACTTTTTCTGAAAAACCGTTTACGGCTTGATATTGTCGGCGCATTTTCCTGACAACAGAACTTTACTTTCTTTTTTTTTTATTTTTTCTTATCCGAAATCTTCTATTTATGGGAATTTGAAATCTCGATATTGGCAGATATTTGCTTATTATGCAGACACTCAAAGCGGTGGGAAGAAAGGGAAAAGACAGCGGTATGGCGACAGGAATACCTGGACTGGCGAAATATTGCTGTGTGCGGTGACGGAAGTGTATAGACGGCAAGCCCTTCGACAGGCTCAGGATTCGGGCAGTGAATGCCGGCTATAGACTGGAGGAACATGGAAAAGCTTTGGCAAAACGGGGAAATAGACTCGCAGGAAAATGGATGGGTTCGACAGGCTCACCCACCGAAAATCTTTATTTGGATAACTGCCTGAAAAAGCGGCTGTAAAGACAGTGGTATGGAGGGCGGAAAGAAAATGCTTTGCATGGGAATTTTCAGCACGCGCCACAAACACACTACAAATGTTTGCCTATGAAACCGAAGTGTTTTTGGTGTGTGATGAAAATAATGGAATGGAAAATGCAATTTTCTTCAGTATGGAATACTACTGTGCGTGGTGACGAAAGCGACTGTATTGCCACTAAACTTATCCGCTGAAAAAAAGCAATACAGTGGCTGTAGGAACTGGATAAATCCCGAAATAGTCTGCACCATTTTTCTGCATCCTTGAATGGGTGGTTGGGGATTTGTAGGTTTTCGATTGGGGAACTGACCGTGTAAATTATAACTGCACGAGCGGCTGGAAGGCGGTGGCTCCTGAGGGCTTGCCCGAAGGAAAGGAAAGCATTTTACATAATCTCAAATTATAGGCACATATGATGCTGGTTTGCACGTAAGGGAGCCTGCGGACTGGAGGGCAACGTTGTAGCGGTTGGCAGGTGCGTATAATTTCGATTATGTAACTTGCTGTGGGAAGGCACGTTTATATACTATTATGAATTATCTGTTTCAATTCCATAAATTAACTCCTTTATAGAAAAAACACTATCTGAACTTATCCTAAAGTGCCTCAATTCATTATTACGCATTAAACAATTAGCCTCAATGAAATACTGATGAGTTGAATCAAGTTCATCCATTTTTGAACTCATTGCATTTTCATTTAGTTGATCTAATGAAGAGTTTAAGATTATAATTCTATTTACATAAATAACGCGCTCGGAAATCTTGCCCATTTTATTTTTATATACAATCTTGTAGACTTTACCTTTAGTAAAACTTCTTGGTGTTATTTTTTTAAATACACCTGCACTAACAAATCCTAATTTTTCTTCACTAAATATATTTTCTAGTTCAATTTCCTTTAAAACCTCAGAAGAATCAGATAAAATCTTCTTGCATAAAGAATCATTACTATAAATACTTCTTCCGCTTAATTCATAATAATAAGAATTGTAACAAATATCATCAGTAGTGATAATGTTCGGAAACTTGGAATTCCCTAATTCAATTTTAGAGTCCGGTATTACATAATATTTACCCTTCTTAAATGAGGTCAAAAGTGACTCATCATTTAAACTAGTTACGTCCCGCAAAACTATTGCATTTAATAAATCCTCAGAAAAGCACTGTTTTATAGGGTTATACCATTTAACCTTAAAAAGTATAGAAGAATTATTTTTAACTCCTGTTTTAGGATTGAATACTTTCTTATTTTCACTTTTTACAACATCAAGGACGAGCATAACAGGAGGTAAAAAATCAAGATGTGCAGTCAGTTTATTGGTATTTGTTAGTCGTTTTTCAAAACTAGATTTGGTTTTTCCCAATTCTATATCAACCGTTTGCAAAATAACTTTTGCATTTACAACCTTTTCAATATCCTCTAAGTACACACTTTCCTCTACTTTATCAGATAAGCTTTCATATGATTTAATCAACTTTAATTGTTGTTCTTTAAACCATTTACGTTCGAATAAACCTGTTTTAGTATTAAAAAAAATACAATGATATTGAATGTCTTTTAGACCAGTTTCTTCATTGTACAAATTAGAATTTTTAATTTCAAAAATTGAAAATATTGGACTCGTATATTCTGCGCGTGCCTTTAACGTAATATCGCCATTATTCTGTGTAAAAGGGTGTGTGGAAACTGTGACTAAATCACCTAGATTATACTTTGGAGCTACGGTATTACGTTCATTTGCATTCATATTATTAATTTTGAAGCAAATATATCATTATATTTGTGATGCTTATCTCTTCATAGAGATTATTTTACAACTAGAAAAGGATGGAAAAATTGAAATGTATATTAAGTACTGAAGATTTTACTTACCATAATAAGATGGATAAGGTTTAAGATTTAATAATCAAGGCTAATTCTGCCGTTAGAACACTTGGGAATATGCCCAGAGCATCTATGATTATAAATATAATGTCAGACCACAAAAGTAGTAATTTAAGATTTATTCTCAGCATTTCTGTTGGTTTAGATGTTACTATTTCAGTTAAGTTAAACATTAATTTAGGACAAAATAGCAATGACTCATTATGTGGGTACTCATCCGATAAATATGTAATGTAAATACCGAATCAATTATTGTAAAAATGTTGAGATAAGCTTTTTTTATGATTGAAAAAAAACCTGACTGGATAAAAGCGAAAGGGTATCTGCATCTTACCCCATCTTTATCTACAGATAAAGAATGGAAGAAATATTACGCCCAAATTACAAATGAGAAATTTATAGAGCAATATGCCTTCTTTCCACTGCTTCATTCTAATATAAAAGAACGAAAGTACAAAAAATTCAATCCAGATAAACACCTAAACACCAATAAAACCGGGAGATCTCATCGACATAAGATTGGATTGAATAATACTAAGCAAACTGTAAAGAAAAGACCTATACACTATGCTTCTCATTATGATGCTTTGATTTACAGTTACTATGGACATTTACTTAATGATCGATACAATACTATACTAAAACAAGACTCAGAACTTAATAAATGTGTAATCGCTTATAGAAAAATAACTGATGAAGCTACTGGAAAAGGCAAAAGCACCATACACTTTGCAAAGGAAGCTTTTGACGAAATCACACGAAGATCTGAGAATGAAACAGTAGCCGCGTTAACTTTTGATATTGAAAGTTTTTTTTCTGGATTAGATCATAAAATCCTATATCAAAAATGGTGTGAAGTAGTTGGTAATAATCAACTCCCAAAGCACCATTATAAAGTATACCGTGCTTGCACTAACTTCAGCTATGTGCTGAGAGATGATCTGAGAATTAAGCAAACTAAAGGTAAAAGACGAACGGGATTTGATGAAAAAAAACTTCATCAAATTAGAAGAACAAAAGGATATAACTGTTTTTTTTATGATGTTAAAGATTTTAGAAGCACTATTAAAGAAGGGAATTTAAAAATTTATAAAAATCCATTTTGTAAAAAATTAGAAAATGGTAAATCTGTAAAAATGGGCATACCTCAAGGTTTACCACTAAGCGCTGTATTGGCTAATCTTTATTTATTGGATTTTGACAGAAGTATTATCAAAAAAGTATGTAAGCAGTTTAACGGCTATTACAGAAGATATTCTGATGATTTATTAGTTGTATGTAATATCGGTAATGTAGAAGAAATAAAACAATATATAGTATCCGAAATTAAAAAATATCAATTAGAAATAAGTCTTCAGAAAACTGAAGAATTTACCTTTAGAAAACTGATTTATAATAAAAAAAATGATGAACGACTCACCTCTATTAAAATAGAAAATGGTGAAGAGAGAATTGCCAAGCCTTTGATTTATTTAGGTTTTGAATATAGGGGATATAATACTTCCATAAAAGCTACAAATATTGCAAAATACTATAGAAGACTCATCCAAATTGTAAAAAGACGAGCTAAGCGTGCATCAAGTTATTACAACAATAACCCCTATGGTAAAAAAGCAATATTTAAAAATCAAATAAAAAAACTTTATAATGCACCATTGAAAGTGATCGATCATGATGGGCAAGAGCTAAAGCAAAAGTATAGAACAAGATATAATCTGGTTGAGAACAGCTATGGTGAGTATGATTTGGTATTAAGATACCTCCCTGTCAAAAGACAGTCTAATTACATTACATACCTTAATCGATGTGATAAAATATTTGAAAATACCAAAGAGAAAAGTTTCAAAAAAAACATACGAAAAAGACACAACATACTAAATCATGCTGTTAGAAAACACTTGGATAGAAATATAAAGGAGTAATAAATATATAAACGAAATAACTTTAAAAATCATGAGCCGAATATATTGATTATTCGGCTCAAAATTTTTCAGAATAACTTTTCTACTTACACAGTTAGTAGGACACTACCTTAAAAAATGATATCGGCGGTATTAAATCAAGTGACGAACTTTGATTTTCTTAAACTTCTTGCCGATACCCATTAAAATAGCTTCATTATTTTTAATAATTAACTCCCCTTTTCCAAGAGCCGCAATGGCTTGTTTTAGTTCTAATAATTCAGAAGGACTTGTCCCATATAAATCTTTTAAAACACCATCATTAATAGATTGTTGTTTCATGATTAGAGGATATTGGGCATTCGCGTAAAAATCAAAATGCTTAGATTTAAAATGCTCCATGTTCTGAGTTGCTAGTACAACACTCATTCCTTTATTTCTACCAACAGCAATTAAGTTTCTTAATGGTTTATTATCAAAGTCTAGCATATAATGAGCCTCATCAATAATTGTAAAATGTCTCAATTGAACCTTTTCACCATCATTAGCTTGCTGTGATAAATTTTCATAAATAGAATTTAGTTTAGATATAATAAAGTAAACAATTGCTTTACCGACAGGACCATCACTCGCGTACTTATCCATTTTTACAATAAAACTATTGTTTATTAAATCAATTTTATCTTCCGTTTGAAATAGATTTGCCCTAATCAATTGATTTAAAACCGATTTAACGCTATCTACTTTTTCCTTGTCATTTTTAGGTTGCGCTTCTGTATAAGTTTCATAAATTAATTCAAATGATATTGGCAGACCTTTAGTTTGTACATAAGCTGCAATAATTGCTTCGGATAATCTATTGCTCATGTTTGCGCTGATTGAAGCTTTATCTATTGCACACAGAGCGTTTGCCATTTCAGTTGAATAAATATTAATTTCCTGCTGATTAGCATTTACAAAGTTTTTAAAAGGCGTAAAAGGCAGTGGTTCTATGATAGGATCTAAAATAGCTGTTCTATCTACAGAGAAATGATTTAACCAATCATTATTTGCCGCATCTGAAAACTCTCCTTTATAATCAAAAAATAAGAAATTTACTGGATAGCTTGTTTCCACAGAAAGAGACCTAATCTCATTCATTAAAACAGCTAATAAATTGGATTTACCCGAACCTGTAGTACCTGCAATTAATATTTGAGTATTGGTTACTGCCGTACTGTTCATATCAAGAAATGCAGGAATATCATCCGCATATTCTCCAATATTCAGATTTAGATGTGGAATTGCATTAGCAGAAGAGGATTTACTCCCAGTAAAAGATAACCATTCTAATAAGCTGTTCTCTTTTAATAGATAATCGGCTCCTTTTAAAATTTCTCCGCAGATCACTTTACTACGGGTGATACTATCCTCCCAATTTACATTAAGATGTGCATATCTGAAATGTAACAAAGTATTTAAATAATTAGATAAATTATGAACGGTAAATAAAGTTGGATGTATACTATTACTGGTCATTGATAATTCTTTAAACTCTTCCGTTCTTGCCTCATTAATAGACAAACCAGCAAGTAAAGAAATACGCATAAATTTAGCATTTCCTTTTACAGCAAATGGTTTATGATCAAAGTGATATTTCTCAAGATTTAATATCTCTTCTAATTTTATACGAAGTTCCTCCATTTTAGGATTAACCGCTTCTGCAATACGTAAATTGGTTTGTAATGTTAACATAGAGTAATAATTATGCGTTAAAGTATCCTTCTCTTACATTAGTTAATTGATTCACTTTATCTCTTTCAAGCGTATATTTTTTTGAAATAAATTCTTGAATTTTAATAAGATCTTTATCTGTTCTAATCTCACTATCGGTGCTTAACAGAATTGTTTGATGAGATAAAGTTGGAAAATAATTCTCCAACAATGAAGCTCTACTGTCCTCATCTAGGTAACCCATCACCGTGTCAATCATAACAGGCGGATTATAATCACCAAATTGATGTAATGCCTTTAGTAGAACTTGTACTATAATCTGTTTGGAAGCCGCATTTAATTCTTCTAAATAAATTTCATTGCCCGAATTATGAAAAATTTTAAATGTTAAATCTGATAGATTCTCAGAAAGTTCTACTTTACCAATTTGATCTGCATAGGCAACCAAAGTTGAATTAAGATCATTTTTCATCATCTCTTCAATACGGTGCTTTTTGGATTTTAATAAGGCAGTTGAAATTTTAGCAAATACAGGTTCAATTTTTTTAAGAATTTCTAATTTTGGATTAGGAATTTCTTCTTCAGAAATGTCAAACTTATTAATCTCCTTATTAATACGATTAATTTCTTCTTGAAGATTCGTGATATTATTTTTAAGATCCACTAATAATGCTTCATTAGATTCATATGAATCAATAATAGAATTATCTTCTGAAGACAAATGACTTTTCGCCTCTGCCAAATCCGCTTTAAGAATAGGAAGTTGCTTTAACTCTTTTTGTAAACTTTCTTTGGTGTGGTTTAAATAATTAAACGTATTAGCAGAAGACTGATTTAAAAGTAACTTAATAGAATTGATTTCATCATCTGAAAAATAACTAAAATCCTGAGCTGAATTATTATTTATTTGATCTTGCTTAATAAAATCTATTAAATCATCTGCAAAAGAGCTTTTATCAATACCCTCCAGTTTTTTAGCATCAAGGTAAGCTCCAATTCTTTGATACATATACTCTAGCTGATTCTGTGAAAAGCGACTAGAGTTAGCAGTATTTTCTGTTGAATTAATAATTAACTGCAACTCGTCTTTGATGGTGTCTACCAATTTTGGTAGAAAAGATTGCAACTCTATTTCCTCAGCATATTTAGACATCATATGTAAATACTCTGCCTCTTTATCTTTTAAATCATTGATACGAGATTCTAAAACTTTGATTTGGTCTTGAAACTCCTGTTGCAAATTTTTTCCGTCTTTGGCCTTTTTGTATAGTTCTTTTTTATCAATAGAATAGCCTAGTTTTATTTTCTGTTCTTCGTTAAGTCTTTTAATTTGGGCTTCAATATTAGATTTTTCATCCAAAAGCTTTTGATACTCCTCCCTTTCGGATTCAATCTCCAAAGAATCGGCTACATATTTTTCTTTTAACTTGTGTACAGCCTCTTCTAAATGAATGTACTTGTTGAAACCCATTACATTTTCAATATTTTCCTTGATAACGCGTGCTAAGTAATCTTCCTTTAGAAGATCCCCCGACTCCATAGCGTCAAAAAGAAAATATTTACTTAACTCTTTTGGCAGATTGGCTTTGATGATTTTATTAACTTCAGCCTCAAGTTTATTTCTTTGAGCAAAAGGCATCGCTGAACCATAAGTAAAAACATCACCATTAAAATTAAGAGTAACCGATTCTACAGGTTGTTCTTGATTATTAAGTGCATAAGTCCTTTTTATTTTATATAAAAAATCCTTCATTAAAACTTTACCTTTAAAATCAATTTCAAGTTCAATACGAACGTCGTTATTAAAAGGTGTAGCCGCAGAAACTAGCCTTTTAAAATGATCTTTATCTTTCACCTCTAAGCCATATAAAGCTGAATAAATAGCCTGAAAAAGCGTTGTTTTACCACCACCGTTCTGTCCACCTATGAGTACAATTGGTTGGTCTTGATTGACTGTTAAATCCAGATCGAGGTCTTTATATGTTTTGTAGTTTTTAGCTGCAATTTTTGTGATTATCATGTGCGTAATGATTATTTATTAGACAATGCTTTTTCTAGAATTTTCTGTAGTAACTTACTGTCAATCTCTTCATTTTTCATTTTTAGCTCATGATATTCCTTAAGAATATACTCCTTAAACCAATCAAAATCTATCTCTGCTTCTTCGCAAATATCTTTAATAATGTCCATGTCCTCCTTTCGGATTCCATAGTTCATGAACATAGCGTCTAAACCTTTATTCATATCTATCTTATGTTTTATAATTTTTTGGTGTTAGTTTTTAATCTATAATTTTGAGGCTATATCCATAAAGCCTGTTGTATTTTCTATGTATTGATTTTCAGGAAGGTTAAATTCAGAATAATAAAACTTCCAAATACCAGCCATTTCTACAGGAATTAGTATCCCACCAAAATAATGCTCCCCATTATTATCCATCCACTTACGCAAAGCATTATGCTTGTTAGCATCTACAATATCTCCTTTAAGTGTTTTGGTATCGAAAAGACCAATCTTGTTATCTTTAGTTACAATAATAAAATCTACATAAAAAAGTCTTTTTACGCCCATAGAATCTTCGTAGTCGATTGCAAAATGCTCTCTGCCACTATCTCCGTTTTTGTACCAATATTGTATTTTATCGGCGTTATCAATAAGAAATTGTTTGAACAATTTTTCTGGATTAGAAGCCCCATTTTGTTCGTAAAAAGGGAATAAGGCATGGTTTTCTACTTCCTCTTTAGTATGTTTTTCGCTGTAGTATCTTTCTTTAGGAATTTGCCAGTCCGAATATTCTACACGACGCCTGTCGTTACCAACGGCTTGTTGCCATGCGTCGAATTTCTCTAACGCCACTCTAATATCATCCAAAATAATGGCTTTATTATTAGGATATAGGTAGATTTTACGAGCATCGTATTCGAAAGATTGTAAATAATACTCAGCAAAATTAATTAAAGTCTCACGCATTTTACGCCAAGACTTTTCCTTAATAAGTCTGGTGATACTATCGTAGCAGAAACGGTCGAAGAATTGCCTAAACTCTTCGTTTGTTATGGCAAATTCTTTACGGTTATCGTTGGTAATTTGTATTGCCTCTACTTGGTATGGATCTACTTTTATATCTGTAGGAATTTTAATTTGATGCGCATCTATCTGGAACTCCCAACCTTTCTCGATCATTTTTTGCGTGTTTTCCATCTTTATCTTCATCACATCCTGGTCGTCTTCTGCCCTTGGTGTAAACAAATCGATATCAGGTAGCTGTTTTATTCCGTACTTATTCTCCATAACGTTGAAGAAAATCGTTTGAAAGGTAGAAGTTAATGTTGCACTCGTTTTACGGTCGTTGATCATTAGTGCGGTAGGCATCACTGCAAAATGCCAAGATTTATCATCTTGTCTCACTGCCAGAAGCTTATCGAAATAATCGGAATCTGACGGTACAAATTTTATTTGATTGGTTTGGATATTGGTGTATACATAGCCATGGTTGAGATCATCGTGTTGATAATGCTTGCGGTGTGGCATACGCAAAATACGCCCTACCGTTTGTATCCCGAAATCTTCTGACCTTACATTACGATAGCTGACTAAAATAGCGGCACGAGGGCAGTCCCAACCTTGTGCTATTGCTTGTTTAAAAATTAACACGTCTTGTAAACCGTTAAGATCTTCTAAGCCATCTTTATCTTTTTCCCCAGAAAGCCAAATTGCCAAACGTCCATTGTTTGAGGAAATCTGGTAATCTGATGCCAAAATCCCTTCCAAAATTTCTCGTATGGATTTGTCTTCTTCCGACATTGTTGTGGAATCTGAAGGCAACTGAATTAAAACTAAAGGATTTACAACCCCTACACCCACTTCTTCATCATACAGTTTTTGAAGTTCTGCTTTTTTCTCAAAAGCCTTTCTCAACAGATGAATGTGGACGTTATCTCCATTTTGCTGGGAAGGATCTAGACCAATATTCAAACGTACGGACTTTTTAATGAGTTCTTGTTCAATAACATCCTTACGTGATACTACTACATTTCTGTCTGGTATATGGCTAGGTGTAGCCGTAATTAAAATTTCTACATCTGCTGCGATAAGCTCTCTTACTGCTTTTGCTTGAGCTCCTGTAAAAGCTGACAAGTGTGCCTCATCTATTACTAGGATAATTTTGGTATCGTTGTTACGTGTATTTTCTATAAGAGACTCCAGATTGGTATTGGATTCATTTTCTTTTCGCCAAATATTGGTTGCTGAGCTTAAGCTGCTCCAATTGGCAAACAGCAAATCGCCAGGATTAAGCACAGGGTTTGCTGAAAGTTCGCTTAGATTGATGCAATTGAGACGTCTTTGCTCCTCATACAATAGATTAAGAGAATCATAGCTCTGTACATGCAGCGTATTGGGTGCAAACCAAATAAACGCCATATTGCTATCTAGACCAGGATGTAGATGTGCCTGATCTACTACACGCTCTATTAATGCTGCTGCCATTACTGTTTTACCAGCTCCAGTAGGTGCTTTAAGTAAAACAGGAGTTTGTTTTCTATGCTCTTCTATAGCCGAAATTACGTGTGCTTGTAACTGATTAACGGCTTTTTCTTGAAAGTCTAATAAAGTGTACATGGTGTTTAGATGTCTTGGTTTAGAGAATTTACAGCAGCAGGCTTATTGTTAAGTTTTAGGGTACGGAAAGTTGCACGATAGGCATTATAGATACTATCTGGCAATGGTACCGCTGCAATCTTGTCTGCCACTGCAAAGAAGTCTTCTTCTATGCTTTCTTTTTCTGGACTGAAGGCGTATAATTTTATTTTCTCTGTGGTTTCTAAATTTTGGATAAGTTCTGTAAGTTGAGCGATTACCTCTTCTTGGTTACGAGAGTGGTAGATGACTATCATATATTTGCCTAAGCCGTTGGTAAAAAGCTTGGCTTGCCTCTCTTTGATATTATAATTTTTGGTTACGTCTAGAAAACAATCTTCTTTGATGCATAATAGCTCTGTAGAACGCGCCGTTAAAAGTCTGCGGTTTATTTCAGTACGCTCACTAGGAACAAAGTCTGCCTGAAAATAGCGAAGGTTATTATTTACTAGCCCTTCTACTTGTTCTCCTTTGGCACTGGTATAGCCTTGGATGACACGCTTGTTGCGCTCATAGGTTACTTCTTCTGCAATTTTATTCTCATTATTGGTTACTAAAATGCATTGGCGATTTCCACCA
Source organism: Soonwooa sp. T0.1_25 (assembly GCF_057652215.1). NCBI lineage: Bacteria > Pseudomonadati > Bacteroidota > Flavobacteriia > Flavobacteriales > Weeksellaceae > Soonwooa > Soonwooa sp. T0.1_25. The sequence goes on from NZ_JBYFBZ010000011.1 coordinate 50,529, forward strand.
TCTTCTGCATTAAGCGCCATGGTAGCGTGTAAAGTAGTCCCAGAACCTGCGAAGAAATCTAGGATAATTGAACTCTTATTACTAGATAATCTTAAAACTCTATCTATTAATTTAACTGGTTTTACGGTATCAAATGGATTATTAGCTTCATGTAAAATAGTTTTTAATTCCTTTTTTCCATCTTGTGTATGACCAACTTCAGAATAAGGCCATAAAGACATTGCTACTATACCATCTTTTACCTCAGATAAAAATCTTTTAGTTGAAGGCACTGCATCTCCTTTATTACCAAACCAAATCCGATTATCATTTTTAAATTCTTCAAATCTTTCTATAGTCATAACCCAACTTCTACCTTTAGGAGGATATACAATTCTTCCACTTGGTAATTCTATTGGATAGATATTTTTTTCCACAGCTGGTCCAACAGAAAAATCACTAGATTTCCATTTTCCTCTAGGATCATTATCTGGATTTTTATATGCTGAATTTGCTTCGGCAGTTCTTGGAAGTTTATTTAATTCAAACTTTTCAAAATCTTGCTTACAATAGATTAATATAAAATCATGATTTTGTGAAATTGTTTTTTAAAGATTAATAGGAGCATAAGATCTTTGCCATACTACGTTTCCAACAAAATTCCCTGATCCAAATATTTCATCACACAATAATTTTAACTGTGCTTGTTCATAATCATCAATTGAAATAAAGATAACTCCTTTTTCAGACAATAATTTCTTTGCCAAACGTAAACGCTTGTCCATAAAGGATAACCATTTGCTGTGACGGTAGGTATCTTCTTTGTCTACATACGCATCATTGTAAATAAAATCTTTATTCCCTGTGTTATAAGGAGGATCGATATAGATGACATCAACTTTCCCTTCGTGTGTATACGAAAGGGCTGTTAATGCATGTAGGTTGTCGTCTTCGATTAAGATATGGTTGGGTGCCTCTGTATTTTCAGAAATTATCGCACGTTCTTTTACCTCTTTAAAAACAGGTAACATGCTACGCAATTGTTCTTCTACATCTTCTGGTTTGTCTTCCCATACTAAACCGTATTTCTTTTTGGTATTTACCAATTCTATAAGGTAGGCTTTTTCTTCTGAGGATATATCTTGTAATGATTTAATCTTACTGATGAGTTCTTGTTTATTCATGGGGTATTGTTCGCAAATTAATTTTTAAAAATACTACTAAAATAAGTATTGGGCAATACTAATTACCAAAGTAGACTTGCCAAAAATTTGCGGGTAAAGTAGGAAGTTGCCACTTATCTATCACAAAGTCTAAAATCTCTTTACTGCGCTGCTCGATATCTAGAGGTGTCCAATTTTTGTAATTAAGCAATTGTCTTTCAGACTCGTAGATAATGTTTTCTCTAGCGATTGCATTGCTAATACGGGTTTTATGCGCATCAAAATCTCTTGCTGCATGTTGGTTGTTGGACATAAAAAGATTTCCCAAGGCGTAGGAATATTTTCTCTTTTTCGCTACACCATAACGATTGATATCTTGATACAACACTCTAACAGAAAATTCATCATCTGGATATATTCTGTTGACGGTAATTTCTCTATCTACTATTTTGCCCGAAATAGACTCCTCGTACTCTCTAAGAATAAAAAAAATACCATCCCAAGATTGGAAATAATTGCCCATTTCTAGATTACGCATCACCGAATCCCAGTCGAAATGAGAAACTCTTTTTTCCAATAAAAGTTCTGTTAAGGTAACATTCGTAACGCCAGAATTACCTGTTTGAAAATACCTATTGATATCTCTAAATGTTGCTTCTTGATTGAAATTGGTTTTATTACCATTGAACAAAAAGCACATGATGTTATGTCTTTCTGCCGCCCAAAGGAACTTTTCTATTATCTCTACATTATTTTGTTGCGCAAGAGTTAAGTTTAAACCATCATCACATTTCGGCAACAAACGAACTAAAATAGCTAAAACTAAATTAAGCATATAACGTCCGTACCCAAATGGAAAACTATTGAGACGAAGTAAAGAACGTTGAATTTTTGGCGTGTAATAGTATTTGAATTCGGGATCATTTTCTACCTCGTATGGATTATTGATAAAGTACCAAAGGACTACAGATTGCCTCATGCACTTTAGCCACTTGGGTAAAATTTCTAAATTCATAAATCGATTACCATAGATGTTAAGAAGGCTAAAATCTTTTTCGAATAAGTTTTTTTGATAAGCTTTAAACTCTTTTGCTACCATGGTATCGTCTGAGAAATACAACAACCAAAATGCTTTTAGAAACGCATCATCATCCATTACTTTTTTAGGGTTCGGATTTCTACCTAACCATTTGTAAATTTCTAACCATGTATTGTTAACATCTTTTCTTCTTTTGGCAATATTGGAGGGGGTACTATTTTGCTTTGATAATAAATACAATACTCTATTTTTGAAACGTTCTAATCCAGAAAGCTGCTTCCCTCTAAAATTGAGGGTTTCAAATACCATCGAGATATCTAGATTATTGCCTGAAGCTTCACTAAGATTAAGGACAGAAAATAGTAATCGATCTGTAATTTTAGTGATGAGATCCTTGATATTATTTTGTGAATATCCAACAATTTTTTTATTAAAAAAATCCTTAGCAAAATCGAGATTGTGAGTATATAAAGTCTCGGTATCTTCGGCACTATAAGAATCGTCTTCGAAAATATCTCGAATCAAATAATGGTGTGAAGGCACATCTACATGATATCCAAAAAGATATTTATTTCCATTATCATACATAAAAAAATACTGCCTACTGAATTGCAGTCTTTCTGCCTCGTTTTTAATTTTTTTTATGAGTTGAGAAAGCAAAATAAGAATTGTTGTTAAGCGTTGTTGCCCATCTACTAGATTGTGGGAAACATATACTTCACCATTTATAGAAACCGTATTTTCTGCTCTGTTGATATTATCTCCGAATCCTTCACGCTCCAAACTATCATAATCTTGTTCTGAAAAATTATTAATTGTTAAAATACCCGTGAAGTGATAAGCATTATTTAACAAATGTATATTTGAGAGATCCGCCCAAAGATCTTCTAGTTGAGACTCTTCCCAAGAGTATCCCCTCTGATAATCTGGAATTCTGAATATTTTTTGTTTAAAAACCTCATTGAATGGTAGAATAGAAGCCATTAGTTTTTCAAGTTTAGTTTTGTGTTATTTATAAACAAGATTATTAGTTAAAATAAATTATTTAACCTATTTCATGTTTTTCATCTAAATATACAAAGAGCAAACGAAAGTAGAAAGAGGAAAACCGTAAATGCGTAAGAACGTAAGAGAAAATTCGCAAAAAGATATTTTTATTTTTCAGTAGTAAAAAAAACTATTTTAAACGAGGTAATTAAGGCAAAGAAATGAAGTGGTACTCGCCGTTTGCACTATTCTACTCTATTTCAGCATTTTTTTTTTTGGAGAAAAAAATAAAAAAGTGTTTTGTGAAAAATCACTTACGTTACTTACGTTGTTACTTTGAGGAAATTCAAAGAAAATGAATAAAGTAAATAGATCTATTGGAATACTGAGCATTATAGCATTGATGTGAAAGTTTTTGATACACAAAAAAAATCTAAAAATTTGGATTTTATTAAGAATAAACTGTAATATTGCAGAAGTAATCATCAAGAGTTTCTGATCTATCAGAATACCAACCGAGCTTTAACCTGCCACGGTGGTTTAGAATGAGGGCAAACCTGCCAAAATAATAAGGTTATCTCCCCAAAAAATTCTCTTGCGATGATTTGTAATTATTAACATTATAAATTTTGCAACATGGTACATCCACATTTCAGTACAGAAAAAGCTTTTGTACAACAAGAAGGTACAACTTACAAAGACGATTTCGGCATAGGCGACCTTTCTGATTTTCGAAAATTGGCGTTTATTGAATACGATCTGAACATCGGTGAAGCACCTATATTCTATTTTTATAGAATTACTAATGACGACTATATCCAATGGATTGATGTTTTCTTAGATGACGAAAATGATGAAAAATCTATTATTGAAGCATCAAAAAAACCTCAAAAAATTGTTTGTCAGTACAAATACGATTATGATTTTAGCTTTATTGATAATCTTCTCCTTGCGTTTACTGAATTTATTCACGCCAGAAGTATGTTTGACGGAAGGGTAATAAAATTTAAATCGGACCTCATTTCGGATATACAATTTCGTCAAATTCAAGAAAATATTGCAAATAGAAAAAAAGGCGCTGCAAAAAGTAAACTTCTGGATTTAATGAAAGTAAATGGTCTTTCTCCTAAAGTACATGACGCAAAAAAAGGTTTATACATAAGCCATTGCGTGAATTCAAACAATCATCATTTATACATTTCGATAAGCCCCGAAAAGGAAGAATGGGGGTGTGGATATTGTAGAAGAAAAGGAGGTTTGGAGGAATTAAAACAATGGATATTTGAGAAAAATACCATCAAAAACTAAGTAATAATCATTAAAAAAGCTAGAAAAAATGAGCACCAATATCAATACTAATTTCGAATACATCAACGAACTTTCAGATTTAGAGCTTGTTGAAATATTTAACAATTCAGTGGGAGTCAATGCGTGGGGAAATGCGCGTTCTCAATACATCAACAAAATTCATAATGAATTCCTTAAGCGAAATATAGATTCGAGTTTAATAATCAATAGGCATACAATGTCCCTCGCAAAACGCATAAAATTACAAGATGGTGTCATTGTATTTGATACCACAAAGGAAATTAAACATAAAACCAATACGGCTAAAGTTAATATTGGTTTACAAAAAAATTACGACAATACCTATTACGAAAAAAATGAATACATAGAGTATCTACAGAACTATCAATCCAATTTAATCAAAGAAAAAAAAATTCACCTAAGTGCTGCTGTACAGGAATTTGAGTTGGTTTATGGAAATTTAGTTGAAAAACATTTGGTTTTGAATTTTGTTAATTATCCAAAATTTCCATTAGAAATAAATATTTTCAAAAAAAACATTAACCTTCTTGGTAAAAAAATGATGGAAAAGTTTTATCAAAATAGGATTATGATTGAATATCCAGATGAAACTATTGTTTTCGAAATTGATCCAAAGATTGATCCTAAAATAAGTTCTTGAAATCTTTATAAAAACAAAAAAGACCGAAAAATCGGTCTTTTTTGTTTTAAAATCTAAAGGGTATTTTTTGCAGTTCTACAATTTCTGATTTTGGGTTTTCAAATTGCTTGTTATCCTTGTCTACTTCTTCGTATTCATGTAGGATTATTGGGTAAACATAGACTTTATTTTTAACTATTTTCTTGAAGGCATGTTTTTTTAACGCCATTCCTAATTTGCGAACTGTGGCTTCATTGATATTGATATTTGCACGTGTAGAAAGGATTTGTGCGATTTGAGTAGTATTGAAGAAATATTGAGCTTTGTCTTTTTCTGCAGGAGTGAACCACGTTAATAGTAACTCTTCCTCTGGGCTTCTGAGTTGATATTGTTCGTTATTTTGGTTAATTTCTTTTATTTCTTCTTGGTTGAACCAATGTCTAAATCCATCTTCTTTGAGTTGTACTGCTTGAGCATAGACTTTGTTAATATCTATATTGTGGGTGTATTCGATGTGTTCCACTTCAAAGCATAAGAAACGGCGTGAACCGGTTGTATCGTTTAAGAATTGTGAAGTATTTACACTTCCTGCAAAACTGGCTCGTCTTGGCATATTTTCATTGTTGTGCCCGTAGGCTTTTCGCATTCTGATATGAGTTTTGGTTATGATTTCTTTTAAGCTGCCAATTTCTGAACGGTTTAGATTTTCAAGTTCATCCAAATTGATTAACATACATTCGGCTAAATGGATTAAGGTGTCTTTATTGTTTGGATTTATGGTCCCGGAAAAGATATATTCTTTGAGCTGTTTAGGCATCAGTTTTTCCATCCAAGTTGTTTTTCCTAAACCTTGCTTTCCACTAAAAACAATTACTGTTTGATTGACTTGCTTTTCATCGAGTACGCAAGCCACCATAGCCACAAACCATTTCTTGAAACAGGTTCTCCAAAGTTCTTGTTTGGTAGTGGTTACTGTATCGGCTAGCATTGTAATATAATCAGTTTCATCTTCATATTTAGGAAGGTTCTCAAAGTACACCTCGAAAGGATCAAACATTTCACAATAGTCAGAATGAAGTAGGTTTCTAAGACTATTGATACTGCATTTTACTTTTGCTTTTAAGATTTCACGAAGGATTGAGTTTTCAGAAAAATCAGTCATGGGTTTCCATTTGGTTGCTTTTAGTGTTTTGAATTCCAATTTACCTAGAACAGTATTGTATCTAAAATTGTAACGGTTGTTGAGAAACATTTCCAGTTTATCAATATATGAGGGTGTTTCCTCTTCGTCATCGCTAAAATTTCCGTCTTCGGTTTTTGTCACGGACGATCCACCGGAATTTCTTCTATCGCTCGCAGATCGCGCAGGTTTCGCAGATTTTTCTTTTGGAACAAACTTATCTGTATTATGTTCAGTAGTATTTTGATAGGCGCTTTGAACGGCGGTTGTTACTTCTTTTGCGTCATAGCCGAAATCTGCTAAAATGTAGCCTAAAGCCATTGATTCAGATATACCTTTTCTGTTCAGATTGTTGGCCAAAGCAAAAACGAAGTTATTACGGTTGCCTTCTGTGAATTGGATTTTCTTTTCGGTGAAGCGGACTGCGTGCTCATACAAAACATCATAATCCGCTTGCGGATTATTTTGATGTTTTGAGTTTCCTCGCTTTGGCTCGGAATCACAAATTTCCTCTGGTGGGTTTTCTGAAAAAACTTGGGAATGTTCATTGATGAAAATTTCGGGATCGGAAGACATAAAGCAAAGTCTTGTGATATCCTTTCCGGATTTGTCGATTTCTACCGTCAATAATTCTTCAAAATATCGCTGCAATTTCAGAAAGGTTTCTTTGTGCTGTTCTTTGTCGGACGAAACTTTCACGAAAATTTTCAGACCGTTTCCTGAAGGACTGACAAACGAAGCAAAAACAAAATCATCCATTCTGATTTTGGTTTTGCACTGCTGCAGTTTTTCTTTTTCGAGTTTGTCGATATCCAACACCATTAAGGCATTGTAGTTGGTAAGAAATTCCATTTTTCTACCTCCGTTGAATGTTGCACTGGGTGTGAATGCCGGAAGTGATTTTTTGGCTCTTTCTGCTGCTTCTTTCTTGTTGTCGGCAAGCGATTTTCTTAAATATGTGATTGCATTTTGATAGACGCCGGTTTTGATATCCGAAAGGATTTTTTGAATGTCTTTTTGTTCTGCTACTTCATTGAAGTTTTTAAATATGGTGGATTTCATTTTGTTGATTTTTGATTTAGACCCTTCGACAGGCTCAGGGTGACAAGTTAGATTTTAGAGAAAAGCCCTCACTGAATTTGAGGGCTTAGAGGTTTCAGCGTTTGGAAAAATGTCAGTCACTTTTTCGCGAAAGACTTGTTGTAGTGATCCTGCATTGTCTTTTCAACATCGGACAGTTTGTAGTAGATTTTGCTGCCTACCTGAGAAAAAGAAATTTTCCCTTCATCACGCCACGTCTGTGCGGTTCTGCGTGAGATTTTCAGCATTGCGATTAATTCTTCATTGTCCAGGAATACTTCCTGTTTTGGTGCTGTCTTAGCGTTAAGTTTTTCGTGAATCTCATTAATTTTTGAGATTAGACCATCAAATTGCTCTTTGGATAAAATAATTGCTTCCATAAAAATTGTTTGTTTAAGATTATGAAGCAAAGGTGTGAGAAAGAAAAAAGTCCGGAAGTCCCGAAATGGTCTCGCCGGGACTATTTTTTTTACAACAGTTTATCTAAGTCTATGCGTTTGTGAGAGTTAGGTCGTTTATCATTTTTTGAAGGGCGCAAAATAGTTTCAACTGTAGCGGGACTTAATGAAAGTCCCGCTCGATCTTCAAATGAATTTACAATAACCGCAACAATATCCTGCACTGAACCGTCAATAAAAGGCTTTCCATCCTCAAACATTTCTCGGGATAATTGGTAGAAAACATCAACTATTTGGTTGATATTACAGTTGATTTTCAACTTAGAATACGGCATTAACGAAGGTGGAAGGGACTGCGAAATAGGCTCCATATCTGCTTTCATTTTTGCAAGTGTTTGGATTTTACCTATTAGTTTTTCACATTCATCTGTAAAGTTCGGAAGCTTGTAATTTACTAATTCTATATCGGCAGTTCTGTACTCGAAAATTTCAGAAGTAAGAAAATACACCTGTTCTTGAATTGTTTGATATGTATATGTTTTCAACTTTGTTTCTTTAAAGCTGAAGTATCTTTCATCGGAAAAAGCATTTGTTTCTCTATGAGGTGGTCGTTTGATTTGAGATTTTTTATTCTCCTCATCAATTTTAATTCGTTTTAATTCCATATTTGTGTAGAACTTGATTATTCTACTCTCGTTTCTTGCACCATGAAATAATTCTTCATTGACATGAATCAATTTTTCATACTTATTTAACCATTGCAAAGGATTTTTAGCAATGTTACAATGATGGTTTATGAAATCGGGAATTTTGGAATGTGTAATGGAAAAGGTTTTGTAAATGAGCTGTTGGCAATAAGAATGAAGGTCGGTAACAAGCTCTTTATCTATATCAAAATGAGTATCAAAATTTTTATTATTTGACACTGCAGTAAATTCAGAAAACGGCGAAGTTTCCAATAAAGTGTAATGGTCGGACATCTCTCTCTTTGTGTTTTGAATGGGTACAATTAAATTCTCTTAGTATTTCTTTCATGTAGAAGTTTTTTGAAGAAATGCTTTCACGAAGCAATCGAATTTTTCGAAAATTTTCTTCATATTCATCTGAAAACGAAAGTAAGAAAACGTAAGTGAATGAAAAAATATTTTTTACATATTTATCAACAAAGTATAATTTTCCATACTACACATAAGTAATATCGGTAAATATGTAAAGAGATATTTTACATATAAAGGATATTTTTACATATTTTGTAATTTTTGTTTACAGAGAATATACCTTGAAGTAATTAATTATTTACTTTTTTTTAATAAACGAATTTTTCAACCGCATCATCCAACTCTTGGGAAATGATTTTTGCATAAATCTGGGTGATGCCGATATCTGAATGATCCATCAGTTTTGAAACATGTTCTATTCGCATTCCGTTGTTAAGTGCATTGGTTGCAAATGTATGTCTGCTTAAATGAAAGGACAAATTGAAAGGAAACTTCAACTTCTTTCCAATGTTTTTTAAATGTAATGAACAAAGTGATGTACAACGCTCAATTTCAGCATTGGCGTATTCTTTATTTTGGAAATAAGGCGTATTGTTTTCTAGCATCGGAAAAACAAAATGAGTCTCTTCACTTTCATTTGTTTTGTACTTGTTAAGAATGGCAATCGCAACTTGTCCAATTTTAAAACTGTGTAATCTTCCTGTTTTTCTAATGGTTTTAGTAATTCGGTTTTCTTTAAGGTTGATATTCTCCCATTTTAGTTCTAGTACATCACTCAAACGCAAACCTCCTGCATAAATTGAGAACAAAAACATGTCCTTAATAATAGGTGCTTTAGAATCTGGATTAACTTCTGCATCTGAAAATGCTTTAATTTGATCTTTGTTTAGAAATGTTCTTTTCCCGGCTTCTTTTTTAATTTGGATTTTATCGAACGGATATAAATTAGCATCTACCAAATCTTCTTTTATGGCATCTTTATAGAATTTACCCAAAACAGTCATCGATAGTTTTATCGTTGTATTATTATTACCAAGCGTATTGCTGCAATAGTTTTGGAAATCTTTTAGAAAGGTGAAGGTAATATCATCAAAATTCAAGTCTCTACTTCCATTGTATTTTTCAAACTTCGCAATACAATCCTTGTAACCTCTGTGGGTTCTGTAAGAAACTGAATTTTTCATTTGCTCTACTCGATTGTAGGCATAAGCAAAGTAATTAACTGAACCTTTTCCTTTGATAGCTTCTTTTAATCTTCTTCCAGAAACTGATTTTGTTTTCCTTTCTAAATCTGCAACATGACCTTCAGCATCTGCAACCTTTTGAGCCAAGAGTGCATTTACTCTTGCAGAATTAGGAAAGTTTTTGCGTACTCTTTGTTTTTCTTCATCCCATTGGCTTTCCTTGAATTTATAACCTGTACTGATAAATCGAGATTTACGGTCTTTGATTACTCGGATGTACAAAGGGTTATCTCCGTTTTTGTCTTTTTGCTGTGTTCTAAGAACGAGTTTAACAGTTGCCATGATCTTTGAGTTTTTAGGAAATTAAACTAAATTTAAAAATCAATGCAAACAAATGAAGCAACATAAAATCAACAGAATATAATTGGAAGCATTGTAATTCAAAGATACAACATTTAGTACAACAAATATGTATTTTAATTGCTTTTTATTACATTTATTTAATCAGTTCAATTTTAAAAACTCTTTATTTATGGTGTTTTAAGTGCAATTGGTAACAATAAATTGAATTGTTTATATAACATTGTATTGGCAAAAGACGGGGTGAATATTGTCTTTGAAAATTTAGTTAGCAATATCCGCAAAAATGCTTTTCATATTTCTTTTTTTAGTAATTTAGAAATCTGAAAAAGCATTTTGCTCAGGTTCGGTTTTCCTTTGGAATTGTCTGCAAGGTAGCCCGTCCTTCGCCAATACTTTTTCCGTTAGGCGATATGCTATAAAAATTCGTAATCAATAAAAAATTTTCAATAAAAACTTGCTTAAATGTAACTTTTAAATTACTTTTGTTTCATGAAAGTAAGAGAAGTTATATCGTTTAAAAAATATTTTGAAAATTTTCTTTCTGAACAACCTCAAAAAGTTCAAGATAAAATATTCAAGATTATTGAAGCGATTGAAACCCTTGAGCGTGTTCCTTCAAACTATCTAAAACATATTGTCGGAACTGATGGATTGTACGAAGCAAGAATTCAATTAGGTTCAAATATTTGGAGAGTTTTTTGCTTTTTTGATGGTGAAAAATTGGTTGTTTTGATGAATGGATTTCAAAAGAAAACACAAAAAACACCAAAAAATGAAATTGTTAAAGCCTTAAAAATAATGGCTGAATATTACGAACAAAAATCAAAAGAAAATGGAAACTAAAAGTTGGAAAGAAATAAAAGACAGTGTTTACGGAAAAAAAGGAACAGAAAGAAGAGATGAACTCGATAGAGATTTCGAATCTTTTAAAATTGGTTTAATGTTGCGTAAAGCTCGTGAAGAAAAACATTTAACTCAATCTGAATTGGCAGATTTGGTCGATAAAAAACGTGAATATATTTCTAAAATTGAGAATAATGGAAGTAATTTAACTCTTAAAACATTGTTTGATATCGTAGAAAAAGGACTCGGAGGAAAAGTAAGAATTTCGATTGATGTATAACAAGCACATCGCCTAACATAGTATTGGCAAAATGCGGGGAGAAGGAAAAGTTGAATTTTGGTTAAATTTATCCGCCGCTGCTTTTTTATTCCACAAAAAAGAGTAATTTAGTGTAAGAAAAAAGCATCGGCTACGTCCAGTCTAAATTGAACTTTTCGTTCCATTTAGCCCGCACTTCGCCAATACTTTTCCCGTTAGGCGTAATTTTAAAACGTGCCGACAGTAACAAGACAAAAAAAGAATATGATAACAATCGACAACTATTTAG
>NZ_JBYFBZ010000012.1:0-55179 GCF_057652215.1 Soonwooa sp. T0.1_25
CATATTTTATTAAAATCACTCAAAAAAAATAATACTTTTACAAAAACAAAAGTTGCACTAGCAATTTGAGACCACCATTTTTTGCTGAAACTTTAAGTTGTTGATGGTTTTGCAAAGCCAAATCCATCACTTTATATACGGATAGATCGCGAGATTCTTGAGCATAAGACAGTCCAAATGTTAGCATACTGAGTGCTAACATCGTTTGTTGTACCTTATTTTTCATTGTTTTCCTTGTTGTTATTTTGAAGTTTTTTCTACTTTAATTTTAAAAGGACAAAGTCAGCGCGCTAAACAAGCGTTTAAAATGATTCAGTTTACGTGTTTTGATGTTCAAAAGTAAGATTGAAATCTAAAATTGATTTCGATACTGAGAAGGACTCAAGTTTTCATGTTTTTTAAAGAAATGACTGAACGAATATTGATCACTGAATTTCAGATCGTTAGAAATCTCATTAATCGGTTTTAAACTTGAACTAAGTTGCGCCTTAGCTTCGTTCAAAACAAATTCATTAAGAATCTGAATAGCGCTTTTTCCGAAAACTTCTTTTAAAACCACAGTTAAATGCCGACTAGAAATCATTAAGCGCTGCGCGTAATATTGCACATTCCGCTCAATTTTAAAATTGCCCGTAACCAGTTTTATAAAATCGAACGCAATCTCCTGAGACCGTGACATTTTTTGTTTGGAAATTATACGTTGATGTGCGACAATATTGGCCAATTGATAAATTAACGCAGCAAATAAAGATTCAATAATTTCGATTTGATATTCTTGTTGGTCGATGTTTTCGATATAATATTGAATATTGAGAACGTTCTGCCATAAAGCAGGAAACTCGGATTCGCTTGCTTGATAGCCTTTCTTAAATTCGGCTCTGATACTTCGAAAAGCATGAAGTCTATTGAGTTTTAAGTTAAGTGTATCAAAGAAATTTCGATTATAAGCAACGATAAGAATATCGATATCTGGGCTGTATTCAAGGATTTCATAAACGGAAGTGCTGTCGATAAGAGTCACGCCGTTTTTATGAAGCGTGTACACATTGATCTGCTCACGAAGCTTGATGTAACCTTCCTTCAAAAACAAAAAAGCAGGTCTTGCGGGATGATACGGATGACCGACAACCAAATGCTCCAGAAGGTTTTCTTTGCTAAAAACTTTGGCTTCCTCGAAAATCATATTCTTACAATTTGTTCAAAAGTAAGAAAATTAAAATTGATCATGAATCTGGATTTTATACTATAGTAATTTTATTATTATATTAGCCCCGATAGAAGCGGCATCCTTTGAGGCGCCATGAGGCGGCGGAGCTTTGCGGAGCCGTCCGAGCGGCGCATTAAAGATATAGCGGATAGCGGGAAAAAGCTACAAAAAAATAATACAAAGCTTTTCGATGAAATCAATTGCTCCTAAAAGCAATAGACGTAGTTAAAAAGCTACCAACAAAAAAAAATAAAAGCTTTTCGATGAAAACAATTGCTCCTAAAAGCAACATTTATTTGAATTAAAAAAAACTGTTTTAGTATGCCAGCTTCTTTAACAGGCAATTGAAACATCTCACATTAAATGTATTTTCTATGAAAATAATTTACTAAAATTAATGTTCTGATAAAAAAACATAAATTAAACTGATGCAAATTTTATCTTTCAAAAAAACGCACTTGTTAAAATAGATTTTTCTTTAAGAAATAAACTAAATTTGCGTTTGACTTTATTAAAAACACAATAACAAAGAGCAAATTGTTCTTTACACGAAAAAAATATGACTGCAAGTAAAAAACGTATTTTAGTTCTTGATGGGCTAAGAGGTTTGGCAATTCTGCTGGTATTATTATTCCATGGTTACTCGGTGTGGGACGCGTACTATCCTTATAAAAGACAATTTTCGGAAATTATCTTGTTCAAATATGGAAGTCTCGGCGTTCAATTATTTTTTTTGATATCCGGATTTGTGATTTTGATGTCGGTTGAAAAGACACCAAATTATTGGAAGTTTTTGAAAAATAGATGGATTAGACTTTTTCCGAGTATGTTAATTTGCAGTTTTATCGTATATTTTACCGCAAGTTTTTTCTATGAAAGGCCTTTCGGAGTTCCAGAGTTAAAATCGCTTTTGCCAGGGATTACATTTATTAATAATGGTATTTTGGAAATGATTTTTAAAACAGATTTTCCTGTTTTAGAATTGTCATTTTGGTCGCTATATGTCGAAGTTAAATTCTACATCATTTTTGGTGCGTTATACTTTATGTTTAACAGAAAAATAGCATTGTTAGGCATCTTTCTTTTGTATTTGTCAGCATGCATTTTACAAATTCTTATCTTCCACAATCTTATCCACGAATCTGGATTATTGAAAACTTATATTGGATCTTTTATACATTTTGGATGGTTCGTCGCGGGTGCATTAACTTATATGTATTATCAAAAACCCGATAAAAAGAAGCTTGCGGCTATCATCTTTACAGTAGTATGCTCGCTATTTTATGCTTATAAATTCCAAGATTTGACATTACTAATCTATTTGATTGCGGTTAATCTGGTATTTTTTGCAGCATTGTTTTGGGAGAAGTTTGGGGCTATATTTTGTACAAGACTTTTTACATTTATTGGCTTTATAAGTTATCCGTTATATTTGTTGCACGAGAATATGCTAATTGCATCTATCATTAAAATTCATAATTATTTCCCACAAATACCATATTTTTTGTTGCCTATTTTATCGTCAATTTTCATCATAGTGCTAGCTTATATCGTTGCAAAATATCTCGAACCAATACTCCAAAAGCAGTTAAAAAAAATAATTTAATTTGTTGATTTTTCCCTTCTAATGCTAATATATATCACTGGTAAATGAAAAATTTTTCGCTTTTAAATTTAAACTTCAAACAATATCTTTGCGCATCGAAAAATTAGAATGGTTAATCGCAAAGTTTTAGAAAAATTATCGAATCGGGAGCTTAACAACTATCTGAAACCAGAAAGTCGTTACATTGCAGAAGCCATTGAAATGGCTTTCGAAATTCTAAAACAACGCAATGTTACTTTCGACACTTCCGAAACTGAGCGCATCAAATGTTTAATCGAAAATCGTCGCGAAGAAGAAATTAAAATCCAAGAAGAGAAATCGCTAGAACACAAAGATTACATCACAGAAAATCCTCACGCTTTTCCGTTGCAAAACCGTTATTTAATAACAATGTTTGCTTTGGTATTTGGTGCTTTTTCTGGAAGTATTTTATTAGCTTATAACTGTTTCAAACTCAAGAAAACATCGAGTGCTATTGGCGTTTTAATATTTGGATTGACTTTTAGCATCTTGCAAATTTTAGCTTTTCCATATCTCAAACCAATGTCAGATCACAACAATTTTTCCTTACGAAAAAGTCCCGAAATGTTATTTGCTGCAATTGGTTTTCTCATGTTATTATTTGTTTGGAATGAGGTTATCCCAAAGAAATTCGAGTACCGCCAAGCCTCATTTTTACTTCCATTTTTAGTTGCAGCAATAATGCTTTCAATTATTTTGTGGAATTATAACAACTGGTTTTCAAGCTTTTTAATTCATAGATTGTTGCAAGGTTTATTTTAAAACAAATTATACAGATTAGGCTTTTTTTGAGTATTTTTAAATTCACAATTAATTGAATGAAAAAAAACTTCTTAGCCTTGGTGGCATTTTTATTATAGCCATTATTGGATTAATTTATCTTTCGGGTTACAAAATTCCCAATACTAACAAACATCCTGAAAATCCGTATTTTCCAAAAACGACCAACTCAGATCAATTTGTAAACAGACAAGTTGACAGTCTTTATATTTACAACTATTATTTAATTCTGAAGACCGATTATATTTTAATCAATTATAAAAAAACCGACAACAATAATGACGAAGCTAGAATCGCTATTATCAAAAAAATAATCTAAAACCTATCTACGATTTCTATTCTAAAGGCAGTGTATCATATGGTTACGACGCAGAAAAAAATTGGGTTTATTTTAGTTCTGCATCAAGCGAAAATAAAGATTTGGAATCATTTGTTTTAGATATTAATACATTAAAAACTCATGATATAACAGAAACTGAATTTAAAAACAAAAAATTAAGTTTTGACGGAAATCTTATTGCAATAAAAATGGCTGGTGATAATGGCATCAATGTACATAATATTCAGCTTTTTGACAAAGCAGTTACTGGTAACAGTCTTGGTCGTATAAGCTATGGGACACCATCTTCTGGCGTTGAAGGGCGCGGAAAAGTTTACGAAAAAGACAGAGGCATCTTCACACAAAGTCGAGATTATTTCTTTAAAATGAAATTAAATAATGAAGAAGTCGAGTTCAAAACCAATTTGTTTTACAATTCGGATAATTATTTTGATGAGTTAAATTGTCCAAAAACTGACCAAGACACGTTACTATATTATTCGGACAAAAGATTCTATAAATTTTATAAAAAGAAATAGTATGAAGAATTTTAATTCAATTTATATATCAGTCATCATTTTTATGTAATTTGGTTGCAAATCTCATAAAGAAAAAAAGAAGATTGAAAAAGTAGCAACTTCGAGAACGGAAAATATTAAAAGTTATAAAAAAAACAATAGACAGCATCAACCAAAATTTTGCTTGGACTAAAACCAGCTTTGGACTTTACAAATCTAAAAACGGTGATTTGGCGTTAAAAGCCAACGAAGGCACCGAAGAAGGTATTATCATCGGTAAATATATTACTGAAATGGCTGATGGTCAACCACTAAAATCCGTAATCGATTCTGCAAATTTTTCTTATATTGGAAGTTCTTTTTACAAGGATAAAAACCATGTCTACACGCATTATATGATGGTGGATGGTGGTAATTTTTGGATTGTTGACAATGCTGATGTCAAAACTTTTCAGTTGTTGGGAAACTGTTATGCAAAAGACAAAAACAAAATGTTTACAGAACGAAATATGGACAAAGATACTATTTTCGATTATCGAAGCTTCCGAACTTGCGATGATTGCGAATGTTTTGCAAAAGATAAAAATGGTTACTACTTTTGGGATGAAAAAATTGACATCAAAACTATCGATAATAAAGAAACAGAAAGTATTATCAATAGATTGAAAAAATTGTAAATGCATGTAATAAAGCACAAGATGAAACTGACTTGGAAAAAAAATATTGCTAGTGACTATTCAATTTTTAATGATGCGCAAAAAATTGGAAGCTTACGCAAGGAAGATCTATTTACCGATAAAATCATTGGAAAGATAGGTACACAAGAATTTATGTTCTATAAAAAGAGCATTTTTGATAGTTCTGTAAGTTTTAAAAATACGGAAGATTCTAGCCAAATAGGAAACATTAATTTCAATATTTGGAATAACAAAGCGAACATTGAATTTGGAGGCCAACGTTACATTTGGCGGTACAACGATTTTCTCAACAACAAATGGATTATTGAAAGCACGACAGGCAACAAAGCTGAGTATACATCGAGTTTTAGCAATGGAGAAATCAATATTAAAGACGATGATCAACTGATGATTCTTTTAGGATTATATGTTAAAAAATATTATCAACGGAATACTTTCATCATATTTTTCGTTCTTTTTTTACCGATAATTTTACGAAGCATTCTTACTAATTAAAAGTAATTCCAGGCACAAAAACACGAAAATGAAACTAAAAATTACAGCTATTCTTTTACTAATTTTTGTATCACAAAAAAGCCTTGGACAAGTTTCTGACGAGCAATACCGCAACATTGTATACGACATAAAAGGTGATCTTAACAAAGATGGACTTGCTGACAAAGTTGTGGTTAGAGAAAATGACAATGACTCAAAACATCTGTATTTGTTGGAAATCTTTTTTAAAAATGTTGATGGTTCTTAAAAAAAAATTTTGAGATTGACTAAAGCTGTTACGCCAAAATTCCCAGGTGGAGGAGACATCTCTGACGTTAATTTAGAAAATCTTGAAATTAAAAATGGACTTTTAATTTTCACCAATCAACATATTAGAGGAAATTATGTACATAAATTTCGGTTTCAGAATGGAAATTTTGAGTTAATCGGCTTTACAGAAAATAATGCTTCTGCGGGTTATATAGAATATGTAGATTACAATCTTTCAACTGGCATTAAAATCAACAAACATATTGACTACCAAACAGATAAAGTATTAATGCATAAAAAATCGATTGAAAAACTAAAGCCACTTCCAAAACTTCAAGATTTTGAGCCTTTAGAATTTGTATATTAAAAACAATATTTATAACATTGAACAACGCTAAATTTCTCTAAAAATGCGCAATTTATATTTTTTATTTACTCTTACTATTTTTCTGTCTTGTGGACAAAATTCTTCAGAAATTAAACAATTTGACGCTTCATTGGTTGAGGTTATACCAGAGGCCAAAGCTGTCGATCTTGCGAATGACAAAACGCCACAACCGTCGCCAAATTCACCGGAAAATCCCGACCTCAATATTGATAAAAAAATCATCAAAAGCGCTAATCTTGATATCGAAGTTTCTAATATTGAAAAAGCCAAACAAGGCATCCAAGAAAGTCTAAAAAAGAACAAAGGCTACATCCAAAATGAAACCTTTAGCTCACGAGATGATAGAGATGTTGTTTCGTTTTTCATAAAAGTTCCGAACGAGAATTTTGATGCCTTGATTAATTCGTTTTCGACAGGTTTGGGAGATTTGATTTCTAAAAATGTAAAATCCGATGACGTCACCGAAGAATATACAGATGTTTCGATTCGACTAAATAACAAATTAGCCTTTCTTGAAAAATATCGTGATCTTCTAAAACAAACCAATTCTACAAAAGATATTCTCGAAATTCAGGAGAAAATAAGAGCTTTGGAAGAAGAAATTGACTCAGCGAAAGGCCGACTAAAATTCATTGATGATCGTGTTAAATACAGTACAATTGACATGACAATTGCGAAAATAAAACCTCAAAACTCGGTAACTTCCAAAATAGGCTTCGGAACCAAATTCTTGGATTCTATCTCTCAAGGTTGGAACAATTTTGTTGATTTTGTTTTAGGATTGGTTTCATTTTGGCCATTTTTATTGATTATTCCTGTATTAATATTTCTTTGGAAAAAATGGAAAGCAAGGAGAAAGAAATAATTAGTCTGAATTTAGGTAACTAACTCAACGTCAGTTCAAGTAGATTTTGAAAAAATCGCATCGAGAACTTTACTAAAAATAGTTCTCAACACGCTTCGCTACTCGAACTGACGGAAATTGTAATTTATCCCCAACTATCCTAGCCCCGATAGGAACGGCATCCTTTTGTGGTGGTGCGAGGCGACGGAGCGCAGCGGAGTCGTCCGAGCGACACTACAAAAGATATAGTGGATAGCGGGAATTGCTCCTAAAAGCAATCGACGTAGTCAAAAAGCTTCCATAAAAAATTGTAAAAGCTTTTCGATGAAATCAATAGCTCCAAATAAAAATCCTAACTAAAATTTTAGTTAGGATTTTTTTTATGTTTTTTAAAATTCTAAAATTGTCCGCCACCAAGTGCACGATAGAATTCGGTCATGGCTTGCAACTGTTGCAACTTGTCATTAACTGCAGATAATTGCGCCTGTAACAAGGCTTGTTCTGCTGTCAAAACATTAACGTAATTAACTTTGGATGAGTAAGTTAACAACTCATTACTAAAGTCAACCGTCTTTTGCAAAGATTCGATTTGTAGTTGACGTGTCGCCTCTTTAGATTTTGCTTTTTCGTAAGTTACCAAAGCATCCGAAACCTCTGCACCAGCTGTTAACAAAGTCTTTTCAAAATTGAGATAAGCTTGTTCTTTACGAGCTTCCGTTATTTTCACTTGCGCCTTGCGATTGCCTTGTTGGAAGATATTTTGGGTTAAAGTTCCGCCAACGGTATAAAACAACGACTCTTTGAAAAAGTCTTTAATATTTTTTGATGAAAGCCCTAAAGCAGCTGTAATATTAAGCGATGGATACACCTGCGCCAAAGCTACATTTTTGTTTTCGAAAGCTTGACGAAAAGCCATCTCAGCTGATAAAACATCTGGACGATTTTGCAACAACGACGCTGGCAAGCCAGTTCTGAAGTCCGACGAAACAACTTGCGAGTCAATACTATTTCTTTCAATATCTTTTGGTGCTTCGCCCATTAAAAGATTAAGGGCATTTTCGGTTTTTTGAATCTGAATTTCCAAATCTGGAATCATCAACTGCGCCGAATATAAATTAGCTTTACTTTGCTCAACATCCGCACCAGTCAAATACGCAGCGTCCATCAACAACTGCACAGCTTCGACATTTTTGGTACGAAGATCGACCGTTTGCTTTGTAATTTCTAACTGTTTATCCAAAGACAACAACTGATAATACAAACTTGCTGCTTGCGCCACCAATTGCGTTTGCACTGCTCTTCTAGCCGCTTCAGTTTGTAGAAAACCTGAGTAAGCAGAACGCTTCATTGCAGCCATCTTTCCCCAAATATCAACTTCCCAACCTGCAGAAACGCCCAATTGGAAATTCATAATGTCTGGCATCCTAAAATTGTTACCTTGCGCCGCCGCACTATTTTTGGTATCTTTTATAGAAGCAATCCCGTCAAGAGTTGGCAAATGATTGAGTTGCGATTGTTTGAAAACCGCATCCGCTTCATTAATTCTCGTTACAGCGATTTTTAAATCATAATTGTTCTCAATCGTTTTTTTGATGACACTTTGTAGTTTGTCATCAGCAAAAATTTGAGTCCAAGCGACTTTTGCCATAGATAACGAATCGGCGTTGGTTTGCTTTCTAAACAACGACTTATCCCAATCGGCTTTTACACTTGGTTTTTGATAGGTTTCCGTGACTTTACAAGACTGCATTAATCCCGCTAAAGCTATTGTGGAAACTATATGTGAAGTTTTAATTTTCATTGTAATAGATTTACTTGTGAGATTATTCGCTAAGTCTGTTTCCATAATCTTCTTCGAAAACTTTCTTGTTAGACACACGTTCTTGTAAATATTGGAAAATTGCAAATAACGCAGGAATAAATAATACCCCAAATATTGTCCCAACCAACATGCCGCCAATTGCACCAATACCAATTGATTGGTTACCAATCGCACCTGCACCACTTGCTGTTGCTAACGGAATTAATCCAAATATAAATGCAAACGATGTCATCAAAATAGGACGAATCCTTTGTTTAGCTCCAGAAATTGCAGCTCGACCAATACTGTAACCCATTTTACGAGCATCCAAAGCAAACTCAACAATAAGAATCGCATTTTTCGCCAAGAGTCCAATCAACATAATCAAGGAAATCTGCGTGTAAATATTGTTTGATTTACCAATCCAGCTTGAGAACATCATCGCACCAGCCAAACCAACTGGCAACGACAACATTACAGCAAATGGAAGTAAATAACTTTCGTATTGTGCCGCCAACAAGAAATAAACGAATACACAACAAAGCATAAAGATAAATACCGTCTGACTTCCAGAATTTACCTCTTCCCTTGTCAAACCTGAGAATTCGTACCCATAACCTGTCGGAAGCGTTTCTGCCGCAACTTGTTTTACAACTTCAATCGCGTCACCAGAACTATAACCCGCATTTGGTGTGCCATTAACTGACACAGAAGTAAAGAGATTAAAACGTCCAATTGCTTGCGGACCATATACCTTTTTAGTGGTTACAAAACGGCTAACTGGTGCCATAACACCTGCACTATTTCTCACCATCATCGAGTTGAGATTTTCTAAACTTTGACGTTGATCTGCTGGCGCTTGGTAAATAACACGATATTGTTTTCCAAACAAATTAACATTGGAAGAATATACTCCACCGAAATAACCTTGCATCACCGATAAAATATCATTAACTGTAAAACCAGCTGCTTTAGCCGTCGGCACATCAATATCGATCATATATTGCGGATAGTTTGGATTAAAAGACGTAAAAGCATTTTGTACTTCTGGACGGCTTTTCAGAGCGTTGATAAAATCGTTACTTACTTTTGTTAAATCTTCAATACTTCCACCTTTTTGATCCTGAACTTGGAATTCGAAACCAGCCGCATTACCAAAACCTTGAAGCGTTGGTCGACCAAAGAATACCAATTTTGCATCTTTAATACCTGCAGTTTTTTGATATAACCTTGCTAAAAGCGCTTGTGTACTTTCTTCTTTACTTTTACGTTCTGACCAAGGTTTTAATTTCAAAATTAACATACCATTGTTACTTCCCGATCCCGACATCATACCACGACCAGACACTTTAAGAATATGTGCCACTTCTGGTTCTTGTTTAACAATAGCTTCTACTTCATCAAGAACGGCTTGTGTTCTAACTTCATTTGCTCCCAATGGTAACGAAATATCAGCCATTACACCACCCATATCTTCTGACGGAACAAAAGATTTAGGCGTTGTATTCATTAACCAAATAAATATTCCTGTAAATGCTACAAGTCCTAAACCTGCAAGCCATTTTTTTCTTAATAAAAATAATACCCAAGTTGAATAACGCTTAACAAATGCATCGAAAATAGTATTAAAATACATGAAAAATCGTTGCATCACATTCATTTTTTTAGCTTCATGCGAATGTGGTTTTAAGAAAATCGCACACAAAGCTGGACTCAATGTCAAAGCGTTAACCGCCGAAAGTGCAATCGAAATTGCTAGTGTTAAACCAAATTGCTTATAAAATACACCTGCCGAACCTGTAATAAAACTTACTGGTACGAAAACGGCGGACATAACTAACGTAATACTGATGATCGCTCCACTAATCTCGCCCATCGCATTAACCGATGCACGAAGTGGCGATTTTTCACCTTGTTCCAATTTACTATGGACTGCTTCAACAACAACAATGGCGTCATCCACAACAATACCAACTGCAAGAATCAAAGCGAAAAGCGTTAGTAAGTTGATTGTAAATCCGAAAATATTTAGGAAAAAGAATGTACCAATAATCGCAACAGGAACCGCAATCGCTGGAATTACTGTCGAACGCCAATCTTGTAAGAATAAAAATACCACCAAGAAAACCAAGATAAATGCCTCGATCAAAGTATGTACAACTTTCTCGATAGAAGCGTCTAGGAAGTCATTCGCATTAACAAGCGTTGTCCATTTAACCCCTTTTGGAAAACCTTTTTCTGCATTGGTTAATACTGCTAAAGTCTGATTAATAACATCTTGTGCGTTAGATCCCGCCGTTTGCGAAATTGCAATACCAATACTCGGATTACCATCTGTAAAACTCTTCCCAGTGTAATCTTGCGCACCTAATTCTATTTTCGCAACATCTTTTAGACGAAGAATTTGACCGTTTTCAGTTCCTTTCAAAACGATTTCTTCAAACTGAGGAATCGTTGTTAAACGACCTTTATATTTTAAAGTGTATCTAAAACTTGTATTAGCCTCGTCTCCAACACTTCCTGGCGCAGCTTCTATATTTTGCTCTGCTAAAACAGTGTTAATATCCGAAGGAACTAAGCCATAAGCCGCCATTTTTTGCGGATCTAACCAAATCCTAACCGAATAATCTTTAGTACCAAAAACAGTTGCATCACCAACACCTGCTACCCTTTTAATCTGTGGAATAATGTTGATGTTCGCGTAGTTTTGGATAAAAGTTTGATCAAATTGCGGGCTTTCACTATACAATGAAAATATTAAAACATTGGAACTCTGACGTTTAACAACTGTAACCCCAGCTTGCGTCACCTCGCGAGGTAACAAACTGTTAGCTCTAGAAACTCTGTTCTGTACGTTAACCGCCGCAATATCAGGATTTATCCCTTGTTTGAAATAGACTGTAACCGATCCCGATCCATCGTTAGTCGCTGATGATGTCATGTACGTCATACCTTCCACCCCGTTGATTTGCTCTTCCAGAGGGACAATGACACTTTTTAAGATAACATCAGCATTGGCTCCCATATAGTTGGCATTAACTACAACTGTCGGTGGCGCAATATCTGGATACTGCGCTACGGGAAGCGTAAAGATGCCCAAGACTCCCAAAATGACGATAATGATGGAAATTACCGTCGAAAGTACTGGACGTTCTATAAATTTTTTAAACATAAATCTTATTTAAAATTCAGAAAACTCTCAAATAATTAGTTCTTCAAAGTTGCTTGAAGAGTGGTTTCTTTAGGTACAATTTCGGTGTCATCTTTTAGTAAACCAACACCTTGTACAACTATTTTATCACCAGCTTTTAGACCAGAATCTACGGCATAAGTTATACCGTCTGGAAGCTCTGTAATTTTAATTTCTTGAGATTTTACTTTATTGTTAGCTCCTACAACGTATACAAAAACCTTCCCTTGAAGTTCGTAAGTTGCTTTTTGTGGAATAACAATGATATTTTCTAAATTGTTCGGAAGTAAAATCGTTGCGCTATAACCACTTCTTAACAAGCCTTGAGGATTAGTAAATGCTGCACGCATACTAAAAGATCCAGTACTTGGATCTACCAAACCACTTATAGATTCTAGCTTTCCTTTTTCGTTATACATCGTGCCATCAGAAAGACGAAGACTTATCAAAGGCGTATTTTTTATTTTTTCTTGAATTGAAGCGCCAGGAGAATGTTTCAAAAAGTTAAGCTGATCTTTTTCATTAATAGAAAAATAAGCAAATATTTTTGAGATATTTGAAACTGTTGTCAAAGCTTGTGAAGTACTGGCACTCACATAGCTACCAGCCTTTAACGGAAGTGTTCCTACAACTCCAGACACAGGACTTGTAATTACCGTATAACCTTGGTTAACTTTCGCATTAGTCAATTGTGCTTGTTGTTCAGCAAGACTTGCTTGTGCCGCTTTTAGATTAAGTTGTGCCGCTTGCAATTCGTAAGCAGAAATAATCTTGCGATCAACCAAAGGTTTAGTTTTTGTCACTTGCATTTGCGCTGTCGCCACCGCAGCTTGTGCACTGTTAACAGAAGCTTGCGCTACACGAACCATCTGTTCATATTGAGGATTACGAATTCGGAACATAGACTGTCCTCTGCTTACCATTTGTCCCTCATCCACATAAAGATTCTCGATAAAGCCATCAATCTTCGGTCGTATTTCTACATTTTCCACACCTTCTAATCTTGCTGGATATTCGGTATGATTATCTGCTGCTCCGGCTTTCGCAACGATATATTCATAAGGTTGCGGTTTGGCATCCTTCTGCGCATCAGGCTTCTTATCTTGTGAACAAGAGACTGCAATAAGCGCCGAAGCCGCCATCAGTATCGATATTCTTCTCATAAATATTAAAAAAATTAAATGATTTGCTAAAATAAAGTTTTAAAATCAAACAATCGATTGATTTACATCAATAAAAACAATTAAAGATAATAGATATTATGTATCGAAGAGCATTGTGACACTATGTTTAACGTTTACTTAACAAAAAAATCCGAAAGCTATAACTTTCGGATTATCGGTAATATTTCATTTTTTTGAAGGGCAAAACGTTTTTGATCGTTTTCTGAAAAATTTTGAGAATAATAATTAATATCAACCTCAAAACCAACACTTTTTAATCGATCAAAATAATCCATCCCATACCATCTGACATGGTCGTATTGTCCAAAATGCTTCTGCCTTTCTTTAGGATCAGTAATACTAAAATCTTCATAAGTCTCGGCTAAACTGTTCTTCATTGGGACTTGTACAATTCCCCATCCGTCTTTTCTCATCACACGATACAACTCTGACATTGCTTTTCTGTCATCCACAATATGTTCTAAAACATGATTACAAATAATAACATCAAAACTATTGTCCTCAAACGGCAAATCCAAAATATCGGCTTTAACATCAACAATCGGCGAATACAAATCCGCAGAAGTGTAGTCAAGATTTTTCATTTTTTTGAAACGACGAAGAAACTCCTGTTCTGGCGCAATATGAAGCACCTTAATATTCTTTGAAAAAAACTCTGTTTCATTCTTTAGATACAACCACATTTGACGATGTCTTTCCAAAGATAAGGTCCCTGGTGACAATGCATTTTCGCGTTGCTTACCATAACCATAGGGAAGAAATTTTCTATAAGATTTACCATCTATAGGATCCGTGAATCGGTCACCTTTAAAGATCTGATAAATCATGGGGCGTGCCAAAATACTAAGTTGAATTAGCATTGGTCTTGGCACTTTATTAAGAAGAAATTTTGCTATTTTTTTCAAATGAAATAAACTATATTTTACTTTAAATAAATTTTACAATAATTTAATTAACAACTATTTATAAATTTTAATTAAAGTTATTTTTACAAAATTAAAAATCTAACTGGAATGCTTTTTCTTCATCCGAAACAATCCCTAAAGCATCATAAATATATTGGTAAGTTGATAGTAAAACAGGCTTACCTTTGATGATACAAACGTCATGCTCAAAGTGTGCAGAAGGAAGCATATCCAAAGTTGTAACCGTCCAACCATCATTATGGAATTTTACTTTTTCGGTTCCCATATTTGTCATCGGTTCGATGGCTAAAGCGATACCATCTTTCAAGACTTTACCACTTCCTTTTTTACCATAATTGGGCACCTGCGGATCTTCATGCATTTTGCGTCCCAAACCATGTCCTACAAGCTCTCTAACAACGCCATAACCCTCCTTCTCACAATGTACTTGGATTGCATTTGCAATATCACCGACACGCTTACCACGAATACATTGTTCAATACCTTTATAAAGCGATTCTTTGGTCACACGAAGCAATTTTTTAACTTCTTGAGACACTTCTCCGACTTCAAAAGTATAAGCATGATCGCCATAAAAATCGTTCATGTAAACACCACAATCTACGGACAAAATATCACCATCCTTCAAAAATTCATCATTCGGAATCCCATGCACTACTTGCTCGTTGGGAGAAATACAAAGATTTTTCGGAAAATCGTACATTCCTAAAAATGCCGGATAACCACCATGATCACGAATAAATTCGCCACCCAATTTATCTAAATAGTTAGTTGTAACACCAGGTTTAATTTCCTTCGCAAGCATACCCAAAGTTTTAGAAACCAATTGAGCGCTTTCTTTCATCAAGCGAAGTTCTTCTATTGTTTTTAACTGTATCATTATATTAAAAAATTAAAATGCTGATTAAAAAACCAGCATTAAAAATGTTTGTCTAAATATTTTACCAAAAAAGACCTCTCTTTTTTTCCTTTTTCATTTTTGAATAAGCGTGTACTTCTCCTCCAGCAACCTGAAACTCGATACGCTCTTTTACGATTTGATAAACTTCGCCCCAACCAGGGAAGCCTCCTAGATTACGATCGTCAATAAATAGATCGGCATCAATTTTACGACTTTGCGTTTCATTATCAAAAACTTCACCTTCAAAACTTGAATTAACAGCGTAAAATTCTAATCCATTTTTGCGACAAAACTCAACTGCATCGTTAAGTTCTTTACCATTACGGTATGTCCATAAAATTAGTCTATAACCTTCTGATTGTAACTTCTTTAAGGTGTCAAAAGCGAAAATTTTAGCCTTTCCAATTCCTGGATAAGCGTCATCTACAATTGTACCATCAAAATCAATCGCTAATTTTTTGTTGTTGATCATCATTATTTTAAAGCTTAAAAAGTATGCAAATATACGAAAAATAAAAGATTCGATAGTTTAATACAAAAACAAAATCCAACACGTTATCATGTTGGATTTGTAATATTTAAAGCGTATGAATTAAAATCTAACTTTTAACCCATTTGAAGTTATATTCTCTATCTGGCGTCGCTAGACGATCTGTAATACGTTGTAATCTAGAAGGTAATTTCATTAGATAATCTCTAGCTTTTTCTGCAGACTCATTAAGTCCACTGATGTTATCAATCTTCCAATCTACCAAAAGATCTTTTAAGATATCAATATAATCTTGTGCTGTATAAACCATGCAACGTTGTGCAGCATCTGAGAAGTGCTCCCAAAGTTCGCCTGCCTTTTGACCAGATTCTCTCATCAAATGTGCTGGCATAACGATTTTTTTACGCATCATATCTTCAAAAGCCAACATCATTTCGCTCGGATCCAATTCGAAAATCTTTTCTACGAAATGCTTATAAGCCTTAGCATGTCTCGCTTCATCCGCAGCAATAACACCACACATTTTAGCCAATTTGGTATTACCTGTTTGCTTAGCTAAAGTCCCAACGCGACGGTGCGAAATATTAGTCGCTGTCTCTTGGAAGCTCGTATATACGAAGTTTTTATAAGGATCCATACTCGTTTGCAAATCAAAACCGTCATTAATCAAATAATGGGTTGTAATTTCCATTTCGCGCATGTTAACACGCCCACATAGATAAAGGTATTTACCCAACAAATCGCCATGACGGTTTTCTTCAGCTGTCCAAGCTCGCACCCATTCTGCCCAACCAACTCGTTCTTCTTGGTTGATGCCGTCGATCCCCATAATCCACGATTCGTAACTAGGAAGTGCTTCTTCTGTAATACAATCTCCAATTAAAGTTACAAAAAGATCATAAGGCATTTCGTGCGCAAATGTCTGTAACTCATCCAATTGATCTTTAAAATCGGCACTAGATGTATCTGGCAAAAAGTCCGAGGGTTGCCATATCTTTTCAATAGGTGTGAGAAATTTCGATATGAAACTTGACATTTCAGTTTCTAAATTTTTCATCACCTCCTTCCTTACCAGTTTGTTATACATCAATATTTAATTTTAAGTTTTTGCAAAGTTAACAATATTATGCATAGGATAGCATCTAATTTTTTATTTTATAACGAAATTAAGTCAAAGACACCAAACTGTCGCCAGTCATGATTTCTGGTTTAGCAACGTTCATCACACTTAATATTGTTGGTGCAACATCGCCCAATTTACCCGGTTTTAATGTCCAAGTATGATCTTTGTCCATTACAATAAACGGAACTAAGTTGGTTGTATGTTGTGTATTAGGCGATCCGTCTTCGTTTTTCATAATGTCAGAATTGCCATGATCTGCCAAAATAAATACAGCATAACCATGTTCGTAAGCCATTGTAGCTACTTTTTCGATGCAAGAATCCACAACTTCCGCTGCTTTAACCGCTGCATCAAAAACACCTGTGTGCCCTACCATATCGGTGTTAGCAAAATTTAAACATACAAAATCAGCAGTCTCATGTTCTAGCTCTGGAAGTATGGCATTAGTAATATCATAAGCCGACATTTCTGGTTTTAGATCATAAGTTGCAACATCTTTTGGACTTGGACAAAGTAAACGTTTTTCTCCGCTAAACTCCGCTTCGCGACCACCAGAAAAGAAGAACGTAACGTGTGGATACTTCTCTGTTTCTGCAATTCTAATTTGGGATTTTCCATTTCTTTCTAAAACTTCGCCCATAGTATTTTCTAAAACATTTTCGTCAAAAACAACCTCAATGTTATGGAAAGTTTTATCATAGTTGGTCAAGGTGATATACTTAAGATTCAACCTATACATATCGTAATCTGGGAAATCTTTTTGAGAAAGAACTTCTGTAATTTCGCGACCTCTATCTGTTCTGAAATTAAAACAAATCACAACATCTTCTTCCTCTATGGTAGCGATTGGTAAACCATTTTGGATACAAACAATTGGTTTGATAAACTCATCCGACACATTATTTTGATATGATTTTTCAATAGCTTCTAAAGGATTTTTAGTTTCTTCTCCCTTTCCTTTTACCAATAGATCGTAAGCTAATTTTACACGCTCCCAACGCTTGTCGCGATCCATAGCGTAATAACGACCAATAACGGAAGCCAAACGTCCTGTCGACTGCTTCATATGATCTAGGAGTTCTCCAATAAAGTCTAATCCAGAGTGTGGATCACAATCGCGTCCATCGGTAAAAGCATGTACAAATACATTTTTTTCTAAACCAAAATCGTGCGCTGCGGTTAACAAAGCTTTAAGGTGATTGATATGCGAATGCACACCTCCGTTAGAAACTAGACCAATAAAATGAACTTTTTTATGGTTTAATTTTGCATATTCGAAGGCATCTTGAATTTCTTTTTGACTTCCCAAAGTGCCATTTTCGGCTGCCATATTTAGTTTAACAAGGTTTTGATACACCACACGTCCCGCACCAAGATTCATGTGTCCGACTTCTGAATTCCCCATTTGTCCCGCAGGCAAACCAACAGCTAAACCACTGGCTTCCAATGTTGTATTAGGAAAATTTTTGAGACAACTATCTATAAAAGGTGTATTGGCTTTTGCAAGCGCAGAAACTTCTGGATTAGTACCCAAACCCCAACCATCCAAGATGGCTAGTATCGCTTTTTTTGACATGATTTTGGAAATTTTTCTTCTACAAATTTAAAAAATAAGGCTTAAGAATTCTAGTAAAATTAATGTTTTTAGTTTCGATATTTTATTTATCTTTAAATTCTTTTTCAAAACATAAAAAATACAATGGACTTAAGAGACCAATTGAAAAACCTTTTCCCAGATCATGAAGAGCAAGATTTTGAAATGCCCGAGGAAAAGTTTCAACAAAAAGAAGCGCTCGTGTGCAAATTCGAAAAGAAAGGTCGCAACGGAAAACCCGTTACTTTAATAGAAGGTTTCGAAGGTAGCGAAGATGAGCTAAAAGCGATTTCTAAAAAGATAAAAACAACGCTAGGCATCGGTGGATCCGAGAAAGATGGCGTTATCGTCATCCAAGGTGACAACCGTGATAAGATTATGACTATCTTGAAAGATATGGGTTATAAAACCAAACGTGTCGGCGGATAATTAAAAATATATTTGTGTTTGAGGCATTGAAGATTTAAGATTTTCAATGCTTTTTTTATCAATTGGATTTCCTGTTAGGATTAAAGTTTTTAAATTTTTAAGAGAACTAACCTCTTCAGGAATCAGACTTAACTTATTGTTAGCCAAATTGATACTTTCAATTTTTTCTAGTTGACGTATGTAAGATGGTAATCTTTCGATATTGTTGTTACTAAGATTTAGAAATTCTAATTTTTTTAGTTTTAATAAGCTTTTAGGAAGGTTGATAATGGCATTTTCTTGAAGTTCTATATATTTCAATTTCTTAGGAAAGTCGATGTTTTCTAAATCATTAATCTGATTCATGGATAAATTCAAGTATTTCAACTCTTTTATTTTGTCAAGATTTTCAGGAATAAAACTAATCTGGTTGCCTTGCAAATTGATTTCCTTCAGATTTTTAATCTCAATTAAAGCTTCTGGAAAAACCGACAAATTGTTAGCATCGAGATGAATAACTTCCAAGTTTTGTAGTTTTGCAAGACTAGGGTTGACTTCTGTTAAAGCATTTAGGTTCATAAAAAACTCCTTCAACTGTGTCAATTCTGCAATATTATCGGGTATATATTTAATTCCATTTTTATTCAAATAAAGATACTCGAGTTTTTTAAGACTGAATATTTTTTCATCCATTTTCTCTAAATTATTTCCCATAAAATTTAGAAAAAACACCTCTTGAAAATCAGTGATTTCAGGCGGAACATTAAAGAGTCCTTTTTCGCGAAAACTTAAACTAAATATTTTTTCTTTCGACTTTTTTGCGTCTTCAACAGATGTGTAAGTC
This sequence comes from Soonwooa sp. T0.1_25, assembly GCF_057652215.1. Taxonomy (NCBI): domain Bacteria; kingdom Pseudomonadati; phylum Bacteroidota; class Flavobacteriia; order Flavobacteriales; family Weeksellaceae; genus Soonwooa; species Soonwooa sp. T0.1_25. The sequence continues at coordinate 19,587 of NZ_JBYFBZ010000012.1, forward strand.
GGAAATTTGATTGGGTCTATCTGTGCATTATAAGCCTGAAAACTTAAAACAAAAAGGAAAAATTGAATCTTTTTCATAAATAAATAAAAGCTCCTGACAACAAAGTATCAGGAGCTAAGTTGCATTAATAATTACTTTTTCAAAAGTTTAACCGTTTTTTGGAAAGCTTCAGCTTCGATGTTAAGAATTAAAGATTTTGAAGCGTCTAGAGCTTTTGTTAAATCTAATTCTACATTCTTCTGTACACCGGAAATTTGTTTTGTGTAAACAATTTTTCCGTCGATGCTATAAGCTGTTAATCTGATATCTTTAAGTCCTTTATCCGAGGTAATCTTCACCAAACCTGACGTAGGATTTGGAGAAACTGTAATGTTATTATCAACATTTTGAGTTCCTAAACTTCCTGACGATCCCAAATTATCTTTAAGCGCAATAACGATTGTTGCAGATTTTCCTCTATAGTCAATTGTATTACCCGTCGCATCAACATCTGTAGAAATTGATGAATCTGGATGCTGAATCGAGAAGAAGCCAAACTTGTGATCTGGTGTAAAAGTAAGTCCTGTAGGCTCCGATCCTGAGGGCATTGAAGCAAATAGTCTTACTTTCGGGTTAGCTTGTGTATGATCTGGTGCAACTACCCAAATGTAATTTTTACCACCATCTTGTAATACCCAAAGATTTCCTAGTTCGTCGAATGTTAGGTTATCGTTACCATCTCCCCATTTTTCTGACATTGTACCATTTGCAGTTTCGAAAGAGTACACCGTGTTAAGACCTCCAACAAAAGTTTCTAGCTCCGAAGCTGTTGTACCATTATCTTTGAAACGATAGACTTTGTTAAGGCCTTTTGCTGTAAAATAGATTTTACCATCCAAAGGATTAATTTCCGCATCTTCGATCCCGTTGAATGCTGTACCACCTAGCGATTTTGCAAGATTCTGTGTATTGTTTTGATCTGCTTTCGTTTTGTTAGGCACTTGGATCCATTGCGCAGTTGTAACCACCGGATCGCCATTGCTAAGACCTTGATCAGCTTTTAAAACAAATAAATCTCCAGAAGACAAGTCATTAGGTGTATCCATCACAAACTTATAGAATAGATTAGTTCCACCATCTTCACCGTAATAAGCTACAGTCCCAGCATTATTAATTACCACATTTTCGTGATTCATGATACCCATTTGCCAAAGCTTACCTTGAGAACCATCTTGGTTTTTAGAAATAACTTGGGCTGTTGCAGGATCAATCTCTACCAACCAACCATAGTCTTTGTAACCATCACCATTGGTATCATTAGATGTTACAGATTCTTCAGCCGTCACTATTGTTCCCCATGGTGTCACGCCACCAGAACAATTTCTGATTGTCTGTACTAGACTTGGGGTAGAAAAATTAACACCTCTTGACCTTGTAAGCTCCCACAACTTCGTTGTCGCATTGTAGTTAATCTCAGCCATTGTAACTCCTCCTGGATTAGTCTCATGGTTAACCGAAAGATAACCATCAACGCTACTTCCATTTTTTGCAACATAACCTGTAAAATCGTTTTGACTACCAACTTTACCACCACCTTCGGTATAGTTATCACCTTCTTTAAGGATGAGCTGATACTTGTGTTCTGCTGGGATAATAAGTTTTCCGGTTTGCGAAGTTGGTGCGATGGACTTAAAGCAACTAATGTGCGTTCCTGTGCAAGAAGATTGGGCATTCGCCAATTGAGACATCATCAATGCTAAAGCAGCAACTGATAGTAATTTTGTTTTCATTTTTAACTTTTATTTTATTTCGAGGCAAAATTATTTCTTCTGCAAAAGCTTTCTGTTACGAGGATTTTAAGAATATGAAACCAAATTTTACTAAATCTAAAACTCAATGTTAACGTATGAATTTTACATTAATTCTTGTTTTTACTAATATCCGTAAGGCTTTTCAAAAAAATGATGAGTTGTCGTTTTTCGGCATCATTTAGGTTTAATTTATCAGAAGGAAGCGTTTGATTATTAACCTTAAGACCAAGTCCTTCGCCGCCACCTTCGTTATAAAAATCGACAACTTCTTCCAAAGTATTGAAAGCACCATTATGAAAATAAGGTTTTGTCAATTCGATATTACGAACTGTAGTTGTCTTAAAAGAGTGCTCGTAGATCCAAGAACTTTCTTTTTTAACAATGCTATTTGCTCTTCCTTTGTCCGCATCCAATTCTAATGGTTTTTTATTAATAGGAGCTTTTGTAACACCTAAAATTTCGGATTCGTTTTCATTAAAAAATGGTGGAACTAATCCTGAGAAATGTGGCACAAAATGGCAAGTCGCACAATTGGCCTTCCCCATAAAAAGATTAAAACCTTTTTTAGCATCATCAGAAATGTCTTTTTCATTCCTCATAAAACGGTCAAAATCGCTATCGAAAGAGTAAAGTGATGCCACATAAGAACTCAAAGCTTTAGAAAAATTCATTTTATCAACTTTTCCATTTTTAAAAGCCTTTCTGAAAGCTTGTTTGTATTTGGAATCGGATTTCAGTTTCTTCAAAATACTTTCGTAGCTTGTATTAAATTCATGTTCGTTATAAATAACATGCTCAACTTGTTGCTCCAAATAAAAAGCTCGCATGTCATAGAAAAATCGTTTTGCAAAAACAGCATTATAAAGTGACGGCGAATTCCTCAAAACCGTTTTGCCCTCTACATTACTTGGCGACTTGACTTTAAGATCTGTGAATGCATTCTCGGGAAGATGACAAGTGGCACAACTCATTTTTCCGTTGTCGCTGAGACTTTGATCATAGAAAATAGTTTTCCCAAGACTTCGCAAATCCTTATTATCTTCAGATTCTTTTAATAATGTAAAAAAATACGGGTTAAGAAAATCGCTACTAAAAAAGCTTTTGTTACCAACATTCCAACCAGAAAATTCTTTTAGATCGTCAGGATTTCCATCCCAACTTCCTAATTCTTCATACAAAGGCTGAACTATTTTTTTATAAAATTCGATTCGGTCAAAGCTTTCAAAATCGATATTTTTAGAGAGATAAACATCAGCCAAATCAAAAAATTCATTGGCTTTTTTAACATCAAAATTTTTGAAATAAGCATCATCATTCACGTATTTTTTCATTCCTAAAAAAGCATGACGCGCTTCTTCTGCAATATTCAGAGAGCCTGGCGTATCAAATCCTGTAACACCAAGACTGTAGATTCTTATGAGTTCTATCCTCAAAGGCAAGGTTTTGTTAGCGCCTTTGCTGATGCCATTTGTAGTGGCACTTAGATTAAAATTATTGTACTTATTAAACAACAAACCTGTTATTTCTTTGATTTGTTCTTTATTGTCTCTAATTTCATCTGAAAAAATAAGCTCGTCCAAAACCTGCAATCCTTCTGGTGGCAATGTATAAGATGTTGTACCAGCGCCTTCTAGACGATACAATGGCGCACTATTAATATTGGTTTTCACAAATTCGGGATAATGGTATGCGATATAGAATTCAATTTGTTTAAAACTATTTCGTGTGTTTTTTAAAGATTGTTGAAGTGCTTCAGTAGAGATTTTATCTTCATCAAACAACTGAACATCTGTTTTTAATTTCTCTAAAGCTTTTTTAAAATTGGAAAGTCCGATATTAATTGAGTTATTCTCTGCTTTATTGCCATTATAACTCTTATCAAACGACATTGCAGAAAATCCAATAACAATCACCAAAACATAGATAAAATACTTCATGAAAAATTTTTCCTACAAAACTATTGTTACCATATTATCTAGAGCTTAATCTTATGTTATGATATGTTTACATTTTTTTGATTAAATCAAGACATTATAAATATGACAAACGCAAGATCGATATATTAGTGTATATGTGAGAATATTTACTAAATTAGCACCTCTAAAAATTTTTAGACTTAAAAATTACCGAACGAATGCTGACTTCAATTCATTCCAAAAGCTTCTAAAACAGAGGTTTTTCAATAATTAAAAAAACAATAAAATATGCTTAATAAACTTGCAGCTTCGGAGCTGGTTCTTAACGACGACGGAAGTGTTTATCACCTTAACCTTTTACCAGAAGATATTGCTGACAAAATCTTGTTAGTTGGCGATCCCGATCGTGTACCGCGTGTTTCAAAATATTTTGACACCGTAGAAATTAAGAAAAACAAACGCGAATTCTACACGCATACTGGGACACTTCGTGGTGAAAGAATTACTGTTATGTCAACAGGTATCGGTACCGAAAATATCGACATCGTAATGAACGAATTGGATGCGTTGGTGAACATTGATCTTAAGAATAAAGAGTTCAAAACAGAACATAAGTCTTTGGATCTTTTCCGTATGGGGACTTGTGGCAGCGTTAATCCTGACATCCAAGTGGACAATCTTTTGGTGAGCAAAAATGTTGTTGGTCTTGACGGACTAATGCATTTCTATAGCGATTATAAGTTTGAAAACGAATTCAGTAAGTCATTTTTAGACAACTTCCCTTACGCTAATATTAAGCCAATGTTGTACTTTTCGGACTGTGCGCCAGAATTGCTAGATCTTTATAAGGATGCAAAATACCACGGTAATACGGCGACTTTCCCTGGATTCTACGCTCCACAAGGACGTCAATTGAGACTAAAAGCTTTGGATGATCAATTCTTAGAAAAACTTAACGATTTAGGAGTTTCTAACTTCGAAATGGAAACTTCGGCAATCTATGGACTTTCAAAATTATTAGGACACAAAGCTATTACTGTTAACTGCGTTATCGCGAATAGAAGACGTGGCGAATTTGCTGCAGATCATCATGCTTCAGAAAAAATGATGATCGAATGGGTGTTAGAACGTGTTATTAAATAAGTTCGTGACTCTCATTTAATCCAAATAAAACAGCCTAGATTTATGTCTAGGCTTTCTTTTTTTTCGGTTTTAAAATAAAAACTATCTCGCATGACAATCCAAAATATGGTCATTAACCATACCTGTCGCTTGCATGTGCGCATAGATAACTGTCGATCCAAGAAATTTGAATCCTCGTTTTTTCAAATCTTTTGCTAAAGCATCCGAAGTCTCAGTGGTTGCAGGAACGTCTTTCAGAGTTGAAGGTTGATTAATAATCGGTTGATTATCGACAAATCCCCAAATATATTTTGAAAAACTTGCAAATTCTTTTTGGACTTCTATAAAGCGTTTCGCATTATTTATCGTTGCTAAAACTTTTAACCGATTTCTAACAATACCAGTGTCAGCCATCAACTCTTCCACTTTTGCATCATTATATTCAGCTATAATTTTGTAATTAAAATTGTCAAAAGCTTTTCTAAAATTTTCTCTTTTTCTTAAAATCGTAATCCAACTAAGTCCAGCTTGGAAGCTTTCTAAAACCAAAAACTCAAAAAGTGTCTCGTCATCATAGACTGGTTTTCCCCATTCGTTATCGTGATAGTCCATATAAAGCTCGTCTTTGCCACACCAACCACATCTTATTTTTTCCATTTTTGTCAAATTTTAGTTAAGAAAAGTTTGTGAAAAAATAAGAAATATTTTAACATCCATTATAACTATGATGGAATATATTTTGAAAATACTACTAACATCAAACATTAAATATTTAAAACAATGGACAATCAAGATTATAACAAAGCAAAAGAAGTTGTTAACGATGCAAAAGAATCTCTTAATAGCTTTGCAAACAACTCTCAAGAGAAAATTACAGAATTAGCGAATCAAGCTAAAAACTATATTGATGAGCAAAAGAGAAACAACCAAGAACCTAGCAAAGAAGGATTTTTTGATCAAATAAAAAACTCGGTTGCTAATGCTTGGGATGAGACCAAAGATTTCGCAGAAAAAGCTTGGCAAACGACAAAAAATACAACGTCAGAGCTTTACGAAAAAGCAGCTGATAAAACTGAAGAAATTAAAGATAATATTGCTGACAAGCTAGATTCTAATAAAGAAGAATAAGCCAAAAAACGTTTTAATATTGACACACTATCATTTACTTAAGAGGAATTTATAATTCCTCTTTTTTATGTTTAAGAATAAAATTATCTTTGGAAACCTAAATTTTTAAAATGACACTTAAATCTTCTTTTCTTATCGCTGCCACTTTTATAACCAAATTGTGCTTTAGTCAAACTGCAAATCCATATTATGCGTCAATTAGCAATCAAGTGACACAAAATAATATTACAACTAATCTTCAAGAATTTGAAAATATTGGTGTCAAAACTACTGGAAGTGCAAAATTGACACAAGCTTTAACCTGGCTTAAAACTAAATACACAGACTTTGGTTACAGTGCTTCAGAAATGCAAGAACATAGTTTTAGTTACCAAGGTACAACCTCCAAAAATTTAATCATAACAAAAACTGGGACCAAATACCCAGATACTTTTGTGATTATCTGTGGGCATTATGACACGATTAACGGTCCTGGGACTAATGACAACGGAAGTGGTGTTTCTGTGATTTTGGAAGTAGCCCGACTTTTAAAAAATATCGAAACGGAATATTCTATCAAATTCATCAATTTTGCAGGTGAAGAACAAGGTCTTATCGGGAGTTCGGCTTATGTCAAAAATGTTGTCAATGCTACAAATCCAAAAATGAATATTAAACTGGTTTTTAATATTGACGAAGTTGGTGGCGTAGCTGGTAAAGTCAACAACCAAATCATGTGCGAACGCGATGAGAGTAACTATGTGAGTTCTAACAATGCAGCATCCAATACGGTTACGCAGCAGTTAATGTCTTACGTAAGTCTATATTCACCATTGCAACCAAAGTTGTCGCACGCTTACAGTTCGGATTATATGCCGTTTGAAAATAATGGTGAAGTAATTACTGGTTTCTACGAAGCTAATGAAAGCAGTCAACCGCACTCTTCTGGCGATACATTCGCAAAGTTAGATCCTGTATATATTTTTAATGTTGCTAAAGCTGCTACTGGCGCAATGATGCATTTCGCAGGTGCAAAAAACCAAACGATGGCAGTTTGTACACCCGAAGATCAAGTCAAAAGTCTAAAGATTTCTCCAAATCCCGCTAACGATTATATTACTTTAGAATTTTTAAATAAAAAACTTAAAGATTATAATTTTAGTATCGTTGATGCTTCAGGCAAAACAGTTTTAAACATTAAAAATGAAGACCGCATTAACATTAAATCCTTAAGAAAAGGAGTCTATTATGGGACTTTATCAATAGACGGAATTTCTCACACCAAAAAAATATTGGTAGATTAAGAGAACATTTCATGATTAAATGATTAATTAATAATTAGTACAATTTTTGTTACCTTTGCCCTATGCAAAAAATTCTTATAGTAGAAGACGAAAAAGCCATTTCAGGCGTTCTTCATAGTATTTTATCAGAAGAGCTTACAGATTACGAATTCGAAATCGCTAACGACGGGCTCGAAGCCTTAAAAATTCTTGAAAAAGAAGATTTCTCATTGGTTATTTCTGATATCAAAATGCCAAAACTTTCTGGTACCGAATTACTAAAAGAAACCATGCAAATAAAACCAGAAACTACTTTTGTTATGATTTCTGGTCATGCCGATATCGACACAGCTGTTAATTGTCTTAAAGAGGGTGCTTATGATTTCATATCAAAGCCTATCGACATTAACAGATTGATTACCAGCGTTAAAAATGCTTTGGATAAAGGTAATCTACAGAAAGTTAATAAAAGCCTAAAATCAGAAAACAACCAACTAAAAAAGAAAGTCAACAAAAAATATCAAATGATTGGTAATTCTCCAGCTTTGAAGATGATCCAGGATATGATAGAAAAAGTGGCAGCTTCTGACGCTAGAGTTTTGATTACAGGACCTAACGGTGCTGGTAAAGAATTGGTTGCGCACGCGATCCACGCACAAAGTGAAAGATCGAAAGGTCCAATGGTTGAAGTTAACTGTGCGGCAATCCCGTCAGAACTTATTGAAAGTGAATTATTTGGACACGTTAAAGGATCTTTTACAGGAGCTATTAAAGATAAATCTGGAAAATTTGAACAAGCTAATGGCGGAACAATTTTCTTAGATGAGATTGGTGATATGAGTTTGGTAGCACAAGCTAAAGTGCTTCGTGCATTACAAGAAAGCAAAGTATCTCCTGTTGGTAGCGATAAAGAAATAAAAGTTGACGTTAGAGTTGTAGCAGCGACTAACAAAGATTTGCATAAAGAAATTGCGGACGGAAAATTCCGTGAAGACTTGTTCCACAGGCTTTCTGTTATCGAAATCCATGTTCCAGCATTGGATGATCGTAAAGATGACATTCCTCTTTTGGTGGAGCATTTTGCAAAAAACATCGCTGATGAACAAGGAAATGCTGCGAAAAAATTTGATGATAAAGCCATTGCGGCGCTTAAACAATTCAGTTGGACTGGTAACATCCGTGAGCTTAGAAACGTTGTAGAACGTTTGGTTATTTTGGGTGCTAATCCGGTTTCGGCGGAAGATGTTGCTAATTTTGTGAGAAAATAAACGATTTTAATATTCTATGGAAACCGCAGAACTTTAAAATCTGCGGTTTTTTGTTTTAAAAATTTAATAATATATGAAGTTTCTTGACTTAAAATATACTCGCGAATCTCTAACCTTAGCATTGCCAGTAATGTTGACGCAAGTGGGACAAGTTTCCGTTAACTTGTTCGACAACATTATTGTCGGCAAGTTGCTTGGCTCGCAAGCATTAGCTTCGGTATCTTTGGGAAATGCGGTGTTCTTTTCGATTTTTGTTTTAGCATTAGGATTTTCTTTTGCAATTCCGCCTTTGGTTTCGGAAGCGAAAACTCAAGAAAAACATTCGGTTATTAATAATGTTTTTCGTCACGGTTTCGTGATTAATATGACTGTTGGGATTATACTGATGTTAGCGTTAACGTTAGCACTTCCACTACTCTATCATATGGATCAGCCAAAGGAAATCATCCCCGATACCATTGACTTTTTGCACATAATGGCGATTAGTATGATACCTTTTATGATGTTCCAAACTTTACGCGAAGTTTCGGAAGGTCTTAGCTATACGATTGGTGTAACGAAAGCCACAATTCTTGCTAATATCATTAACGTAGTTCTTAATTATGTGTTCATAAAAGGCATGTTCGGACTTCCAGCAATGGGCGTTCAAGGATCGGCTCTTGCCACTTTAATTGCGAGAATTTTCATGGTAGTTTTCCTTTACTTTGTGATGGTTAAAGAGCCAAAAACAAAACGCTATATTAAAGAGTTTAGTCTTAAAATATCGGAGTTCAGCAAGTCAATGTTTAACAAAATGATTAAACTTGGACTACCAACCGCTTTACAGATGTTTTTCGAAGTAACAGCTTTTGCGGGTGCAGCTTTTATTTGCGGATTAATAAGTGCTAAAGATATCGCATCACACCAAATCGCCTTGTCGATGGCATCCTTTACTTTTAATCTTTGTATTGGTTTTAGTGTTGCATCAACCGTTATGATTGGTAATCGACTCGGAAATCATGATTTTGTAGGTTTAAGAAAAGTTGGAATCAACAATCTTAAAATGGCATTTCTCTTTATGATATTTTGTGGTTTAATCTTTATTAGCTTTAGAGATATTTTGCCACATTTCTTCACGAAAGAAAGCGATGTTGAAGTTATTACATTAGCATCACAATTATTAATAATCGCAGCACTTTTCCAATTGTCAGACGGTATCCAAGTCGCAGCATTAGGCGCATTGAGAGGCATACAAGATGTCAAAATCCCAAGCATTATTACCTTTGTTGCGTATTGGATTTTCACAATTCCATTGGGTTATTATTTATGTTATGTTCAGAAAATGGGCGCACTCGGTATGTGGATTGCTTTAGGAATTGGGCTGACGATCTCAGCTGTACTTTTGGTGACAAGATTTTTAAAACTTTCATCGCGATTAATTCATTCAAAATAAAATATTTAAAAACACAATATGCAAGTAGATATTAGAAAACTTTCGATAGACGATTACGACGAATTGGCAACAGCCATGCAAAATGCGTATCCCGATATTGAAGATAATGTGTGGACAAAACGCAATATCCAAAAATTAACTTCTATCTTTCCTGAAGGGCAGTTGTGTATTACAGTTGACGGAAAATTGGTTGCTGCTGCACTTTCTATCGTTGTACAATATGAGATTTTTGGAGACCAACATACCTATGACGAGATTACAGGGCAAGAGAGCTTTAACACGCATAGTAATATCGGTAATACACTTTATGGTATTGAAGTTTTTGTCGATCCAGAATATCGTACATTAAGACTTGGCCGAAGATTATACGATGCGCGTAAAGAATTATGCGAAATTAAAAATCTAAAATCCATTATCATAGGTGGAAGAATCCCAAATTATCACCTGTATAGCAATGAGTTATCTCCTCGCGAATACATCAAAAAAGTTAGATTAAAAGAAATCTACGATCCAGTCCTTAGCTTCCAATTATCAAATAACTTTTCTCCTCTAAAAATATTAAAAGGTTATCTAAAAGGTGATGTGGAATCCAAAGAATATGCAGTTCTTCTACAATGGAATAACATCTACTACACGTCCAAAAAGAATACGATGCAAGATAGCGTTATCCGACTAGGTTTGGTACAATGGCAAATGCGTCACTTCAAAGATATCGAAGCTTTTTATCAACAAGTTGAATTCTTTGTTGATGTTTTGGGAAGTTATGAGTCCGATTTCTGTGTATTCCCAGAATTGTTTAATACGCCTCTGTTGGCGCAGTTTAACCACATGCATGAGCGTGAAGCAATGGAAAAGCTTGCCGAAATGACAGAAGAAATTCGAAATAAAATTTCGGAATACGCCGTTAGCTACAACGTGAATATCATTTCGGGGAGTATGCCAATCATGGAAGATGGCAAAATGTTTAATGCCAGTTATCTTTGCCACCGCGATGGAAAAATCGACGAATATCGAAAAATCCATATTACACCTAACGAAAGACGCTATTACGGAATGCAAGGTGGTAACGAGATAAAAGTTATTGACACCGATTGCGGAAAAATTGGTATTGTAATTTGTTATGATGTCGAATTCCCAGAACTACCTAGGATTCTTGCTGATCAAGGCATGAAGATTTTATTTGTACCTTACTTAACAGATACGCAAAACGCCTACACTAGAGTTAGAAATTGCGCAGCTGCTCGTGCCATCGAAAACGAATGTTACGTGGCTATAACCGGTTGCGTTGGTAACCTACCTGGTGTTAGCAATATGGATATACAATTTGGTCAAGCAGCCGTTTTCACGCCGTCCGATTTTGCATTTCCTTCCAATGCTACAAAAGGTGAAGCCACACCTAATACCGAAATGACTTTAATTGTCGATGTCGATCTTAATCTGTTAAAAGAATTGCATTACAACGGCGCAGTACAAGTCATGAACGATCGTCGAAAAGACCTTTATGAAACCGTAAATCTTCAAAATAAATATTAAATTAGGTTTTAGACAAAAAAATAATAACTCATAACTTGTAAAAAATGTCTATTAAAGAACAATACCAACATATCAAATCTCAACTTCCAGAGGATGTCACTTTGGTCGCGGTTTCTAAGAATCATCCCATTGAAAAAATCCACGAAGTCTATCATCTGGGGCAACGCATTTTTGGAGAAAACAAAGTCCAAGAAATGATGGAAAAACAACCCAATCTTCCGTCGGATATCGAATGGCATTTAATTGGGCATTTGCAAACCAACAAGGTGAAATATATTGCGCCTTTTGTTGCGATGATACAAAGTGTTGACAGCGAAAAATTACTTAGTGAAATCAACAAACAAGCTGAGAAAAACGAACGCACAATAAAAGTTCTTCTTCAAGTTAAAATCGCTGAAGAAGATACCAAAACAGGTTTTGAAGTTTCAGAAGCTAAAGAATTATTTCTAAAATATCTTCAAGGTGAATTTCCAAATATTGAAATTGTAGGCTTGATGGGAATGGCAAGTTTTGTAGATGATAAAGAACAAGTCAAAAGAGAATTTTTGTTCTTAAAAAGATTGTTTGACCAATTGTCGATACAGAAAAAATTAGACGTTTTGTCAATGGGAATGAGTGATGACTTCCCTCTCGCCATCGAATGTGGTGCCAATTCTGTTCGTGTTGGTTCTGCGATTTTTGGACAACGGGTTTATTAAAAATTAAAAGAGACTGTCTCAAAAGGACAGTCTCTTTTTTATGAAAAAAGGCTATCTCACTTTTGAGACAGCCTCTTTTATGGTAAGCTTATTACTTCTTCGGCACTATTACAACAGGTGGCTCTTTGACTGAGTTTTGTCTAGATAATACAATATTATGAGGTAGAGGGTCTGGTCTCTCGGAGGCAGGTTTTCCCCAATAAAAACAATCAGTATCTATCCAGTCATTATCTTTAGAATATGTCCATTGTAATTTTGTTTTTGTAGAATCTGTAAAATTTATTGCAATATCACCTGTTATTCCACAAAGATCCTTATCAATATATACTAATGAATATTTAGTATTGTATCTCCTAAAGTTAATACCATTTATTTTTGCATTATTATCAATAACTGTTGAGTTATCGAATAATACATTTCCTATATTATCTATCACCTTAAATTTTCCAACAAGATAATCCTTATAATACTTTAAAGAAGAATCATAATGATTTGTAATTTTCTTAAATGTAATAGATATTTTTTTATTATTCCAAGTTCCTATCCAAGTTCCTGTATAAGCTGAAAGCTCATTGTTAATATCCTTTTCATAAGAGCCTTCAATTATTTCATATGAGGTTGGACGAAGCGATAAGGTTTGTGATTTACAATTTACAAACCCAAAAAGTAAGAGAATTCCTATTATATTATTTTTCATATATCTGTATTTTATTTTTATGGACAAGGTGTTGAAATTACTGGATTATTTTTTCCGTTATATTCAAGTTTTGAAGCCGAACTACTGGTAATTTTATAAATTTCTAAACCATCAATATTAACAATTTCTTTAATAAATTGGGTGAAAATTTTTTCAACTATTGAAGGATTCATTAATTCATCTATTGTCAACCTATTATATTGATTTTCATACCAAGTCTGCCATATTGCTTTGGTATCACGACTTACAGAACCTGGCCAAGAGTTATTGTTATATTGCAACATATAGTTTCCGTTGGAGGTGGTAACAACAGAATAGGCATTGGTATAGCTACCAGTATAGCTATTTGCTTGTGGCATAAGATGGTTAATAAACGTTCTGATATCTGTGGGAGAAAATATTTTTACTGGATGATTTCCTTTACTGTCTTCATTATTATGAGAATGCATTAGTCCTACTATACCACTTTTATCCACAGGCAAATCCATATTAGTTGTCCCCGGATAGTTTTCAACATCTACAAATCCGGACGGAAGATTATTTTCCTTTGGAGGATATCTTTCAAAAGCCCCTGTCTCGTGGTCTAGGTCAAAGATTTCAGGTTTATTAATCTTGTCATATTTCTCTACGAATCTCGGATTTCTGAACTTTTTCTTAATTTTAAAACATTGGCTTTCATTTACCCCAACATTTGGCTCTGTAATTACGCCTCCTCCACAAGGTCCATTACCACTTGTTGGATCAGTTGGGTTTTCAAAAGCTTCGGCTTCGCAGCCAGTAGAGCCTCCAGTACCACCACCATTGTCGCCACCACTACCTGTACCATCACCGCCACCACCTGTACCTTCGGATCCACAACTCCAGTAACTTATGGTATATACTTTTGGAGGAACAGCAGCTTTACAGTTTCCCCAATCATTTAGATTTTGTCGATCATGAATACCCTCACTACATTCATGCCATATCGTTTCTTCAGCATAGATACATCCTTTATTAACAATAGTTGTATTTCCTATGTCATAGATATGGACTTTTCCTTTGGGGTCAACAGGTAATTTTTGTCGTAATCTTTCAAGTTCGTCACTAGAAAAATTATACGAAAACATTAGTTGCTTATAACTCCCATCTGGCAGAGGGGTTAACACCAAATTACTAAGAATTTTAGGATTTTCATTATCAATAACTCTAAAAGTATAGGTATGATAATTAGGTCCATTCTCAATATAAATGACATGATCTGTGTCAATAATAAGACTATCATTAGTCCCAGCCTTGCTTTGATGTTTTAGTCTTTGTCGTGTATCTTCCAACAATGGTATTAATTTAGTTCTGTGGATACTTTCTTGCAAAGATATGCTCTTAGAAACCAATTTTGACCTTAGACTAGCAGATTCATTATTTTCCAACATAGTGTCTGTTCTACAACTTATCATAAGTCCCCCTATAAGAAGTAGACCTAGACATAACATTTGTAATTTTTTTCTCATCTTTTATTTTTAACGGTTTTTAACATCGCCAAGATAAAGCCTTTCCTCACTTAAAAAAAAAAAAAACATGAGATTTATCATTTGTATATGAAATATTCTTAACTTAGACATACTTCATAGTAAATTATCAACCATCTAAAACACAACATTATGGGACTAACTAACCTTAACAACACACATCTAACAGCTGCCAAAATCACCGATGCACAAGATGCGCTTACCGCGCTAGAGACTGCTCTACAAGACATACAAGTTAACCTATCGGCTGAGGATCGCAAAAAATATGGTAGCATAAACGAGCAGAACAAACTTTTTGTTAACAAAGTAGCCGATTTTAACAAGAATACCCCTCAACTAAGTGCCACAGATGTGGACTGGGCAGAGTTTGATAAAGACTATAACTCACGCCTAGTCTACGAAGGACTTATAGCAAGATTGCTAGCGGTAGCAACCAATCTACAAAATGCGAAAATCCTCCACGACTACGACAACTATCAAGCTGCGCTTACAGATTATGCCTACAGCAATTACAAACAAGGGACTAACACGCCGGGTTATGAAGTGAAGGTTAACGAGCTAAAGCAGTTCTTCACAAGAACGCCACAAGAGACTCCGCCAACAACCTAATACTGATAATAGGGGCGCCCGAAGCTAAAGCTTCGGGCGCTTTACATATCCCACAAGCCTTGGAAGCACAATCAACATCTTCCCAAGCCATATTATCCTATAAAATACACTTCTGTTGACGTTCTTTACCCATGTGATGAGGTTCTGTAGTATTCCGTTGGGCTTATGGACGACAAACTTCCGCTACTACAAGGTCGATTTTGACGTGTCGAACCCCAAACTTGGCATCGAGAACCTCAAAATTTTGATACAACACCCTGTCATTTGTATCCAGAACGTCAACACTTCTATCGATAACGCCAACACTTCTTTGCAGAACGTCAATTGACTTATTAAACTGCTAAAATTTTAAAAATTAGTAATAGTATTTAGTAAAAGAAAGCGATATCCTTCTTTATTAAAATAGAATAGACTTTAATTTTATACTTAAAAATTTGAAAATTAACAGTAAAAAAATCTACTTAGATAACAAAACCTCGTGATAAACCTTCATCACATCGCTAGCGACTTTTTCATCGCTAAAGTTGGCAAGAGCAAACTCATAGGATTTTTCGGCGCGGCGTTGTCTTTCGGATTCGTTGTCCCAAAGGAAATTAATCTTTGCTTTGATGTCTTTCACATTAAGCGGATTAACATAGACCGCATCCTTTCCGCCAGCTTCGGGCAGACAACTTAGGTTGCTGGTGATAACAGCAGTTTTAGAAAAATGTGCTTCGATAATAGGAATTCCAAAACCTTCGAACAAACTTGGATACACAAAAATATCCGCCAATTGATAAATACAAGCCAACTCCTCCATCGAAACGCCTTCCAAAAACTGAACTTGCGTTTCCATGTTTTCTTTTTTAATAAAGTTTAAAATTTGGTCGGCGTATTTGGTTTTTCGTCCAACAACAACCAACGGAATATCTGTATTTTGCAAAGCTTTAATCACCGTAAAAAGATTTTTGCGCTCTTCTATTGTACCAACATTTAACACAAATCGTTCTGGAAGATTGTATTTTGATTTGACCGTATTAAGCTCTTCTTGCGACTTTTCGGTTTTGAAAGCCGCATGACAACCTTGGTACACAACAACCACTTTTTCGGCTGGGACTTTTAACATTTCGATGACATCCTTTTTTGTTTGTTCCGAAATGGCGATAATTTTGTCAGCAGAATGCGCTGCTTTTCTAAACTTCCAAAAGTGAATTTTACGATCAAAAAAGGAATAGAATTTAGGATAATGAACAAAAATCAAATCATGAATGGTTACAATTTTTTGGATTGGTTTTTTATTCCATTTTAAAGGTAATTCGCCCGATAAACCATGGAATATATCTACACCGAGATTCTGCGCATCCTTCCCCATCTTGAATTGTCGCGCCATATTTCCTTTCGAAATTGGACTAAAACTTACCGACGGATTTTCAAGAATCGCTTTGCCACGTTCATTTTCACGTTTCGCAAGAAGCACGTATTTGTTCTCAGGAAAAAACTCTGATAACATCCTCACAAGGTCGCGCGAGTAATTGCCCAGTCCCGAAGTGTTATTAAAAAAACGTTTGGCGTCGTATGCGATTTTCAAAATCTGATTAATTTATAATATCAACAAAATCCTTTATTGTACAGTATTTTCGCTTGTTTTTGTCAAGCCAAGTGAGAAACGAATCAAACTTTTCGATCATCACTTTTCCTGTATCTTTTGTCGTAAAGTTAGGCAATTTAAATTCAGGATTTTTGATATCCGCAAATTCCCAAGGATGAAAATAAATATTGAGATAGCCATTATCCTTCCAACTTCTCTTAGCTAAATAACGGTAGATAAACTCTGGAAAATTATGAAAACTCAACCAAAACAAAGGCACTCGAAAATTAGGAGAGACCGAAGCAGGCAGTTGTACCACATCTTTTTTAGTAAAATAACGTTTACTAACACCAAAATTATTGTAACGACCTGGCAAATAGGTCGGATTAATCGACGAATTGTACGTATAACCCGCCGCACGCACTTCCTCTTCATCAACTGGACTCATGCGCGGCATACGAAGACCAACAACTTCAGTATCGAAAAGCTCCGACAGACGTTCTCGAGAACTTTTAAGATGTTCATTTTTAAAATCTGAATGGTACCAAGTATGACTTGCCAACTCGTGTCCTTCATCTAAAAGACGTTTGATAAGATCTTGATTATTCTCTGCAAAAACAACCGTCGAGAAAAAAGTCGCTTTGACTTTATGTTTTTTTAATAAATCCAAAATGGCAATTGTCCCATCTCTGGAAATTTGTATTTGTTGTTCGAATGATATCTGACCTTTATATTCTAAAGGCATGTCAAATTCTTCAATATCGAAACTAAGTAAAACCATGCTTAGAAGTTTTTTGACCTAATAATATAGGTTGGTCTTTGTTTTAGTTGTTTGAACATCTTGCCGAGATAACTCCCGATGATACCAAGGATAATAAGCTGTACACCACCGAAAAACACGATGGTCATAATGAGCGATGCCCAACCAGAGATTTCGGTTTTTGCAATAAAAGCATAAATGACATACGGAATATAAAGCAAGGAGATTCCTGAGAAGAAAAATCCAAGATAAGCCGCCATGTATAAAGGTTTTACACTAAAAGATGTTATTCCTGTAAATGCAAATTTTAGCATTTTATTAAGGTCGTATTTACTACTACCAGTAAAGCGTTGGTCTGCTTCGAAGTGGATAGCATATTGTCGAAAACCCATCCATTTGACCATCCCACGAAGAAAAACGTCGGATTCGCTCATGGTTTTCATACTGTCAACTACTTTGCGATCCATCAATCGAAAATCCGAACTTCCTTTTTCTAGTTCGACATCCGATAAAGAGCTTAAGATTTTATAGAAAAAATTGGAAGTTTTCTTTTTAAAAAATGAAATTTCTTTGGGATATTTTCTAATCGTATACACCAAATCATAACCGTCTTCCCATTTTTTAATCATTTCGGGAAGAAGTCGTGGCGGATGTTGTAGGTCGGCATCCATAGAAATCACCAATTGACCTTCGGCTTCGTCTAGTCCAGCTTTAACAGCAAACTGATGCCCAAAATTTCGAGAAAATTCAATGTATTTGACCTCTGCATGTTTGGATGCCAAATCTTCTAAAACGGCTTGTGTATTATCGCGACTTCCATCATTAACAAAGATTATTTCGTATTGATAATTCGGTAAGTTGCTAAAAACCAAATCAATTTCATGGAAAATCTTTTCGAGATTGCCTTCTTCATTATAGGCGGGTATAACGATGCTAACCTGCTTCATGATGTTACTTTATAATCGGTTTCAAAATTTCTGGTCATCAACTCGTAAATAATTCTTAACCAAACAACTGTACACGGTAAAGCCTTTAAAGAATATTTAAAAATATAATTCTCTTTTATAAACTTTGGAAACAAATCTGAGTTTGAAAAACATGTCAATAACAAAACAAAAACTAGTAATGCAATATCAATCGGCTTTTTCTCTTTCTGAATTAAAAACCAAATCATAACACCCGGAACTGCAATAATATAAGTTGGCGACTCTGATCCAGAACTAAATAACACCGTAAATAATAGAGTTGACGCTAAAATTAAAAGTTTAAAAGCAAGATGCTGATATTGTTTAATCCTGATATAAGGCAACGCAAACAACGGCAAACCAACCGCCAAAAATGTTAGGTTAGAAATGTTCGCATCTTGTAAAAGTCTGCGCACCAATCCCATAACAGAAATATCTTGATAACTGTCTAGCACTTGGTTATGACCGTTTTTAAGTTTAAGCTCTGTAAACCAATCAATATAAGCTTGCACCCCAAAATGTGGTGATGAATACGCCATCGGAATTATAAAAAATAAAATACAAAACACCCCCAAAGCTAAAATGAATTTAAGTTTGTTTTTAATAAAGAAAAAAGCGGAAAGCCCTACAATGCCATAGATTTTCACAAAAACACCAATCGCTATCGCTAAAGCTGATTTCACTTCTTTTTCTTTATAAATATAGGTTGCAGAAAGTATCAAAAGTCCCGTCAATGCAACATTAAACTGCAAACTAACCGAAGCTGTAATAAATTCTTGCAAACAAAGCCACAGAAAAAAAGCTTTATTTTTTGAAGCAAATGGTAAGCTTTTGACAGCAAAAAGAAAGACCAAAGTATTGGCGACATTCCATAAGGTGATGCCCATCCAATCTGGCATAATTGCAAAAGGCGCAATCAACGCACTAAAAATAATCCCATAATGATTGCAATCAAAATATAAGTCGGGATAATGCGCATACAGATTCCGCTCCTTTAACGTATTAAAAAACACGTTTTTAAAAATCAAATAGTTATTGTAAGCGCTAGGTCCTCTTTTGTATTTTGACAAAGCAGACGCAACACTTACAATAATATAGATAATCCCAATATACTTAGGATTTGAGATAAAATTTAGGAATTTGGTTTTCAAGATTTGGTTATTAATTTTTAAAAAAATCAAATTCTAAACAGCAACATTGTTCTCACGCAATGCATCGTTAAGAGAAGTTTTTTTGTCTGTCGACTCTTTTCTTTGACCGATGATTAACGCGCAAGGCACTTGATATTCGCCAGCTGGATATTGCTTGGTATAACTTCCTGGGATCACTACAGAACGTGCAGGCACACGACCTTTAATCTCGATTGGTTCCGGACCAGTCACATCAATAATTTTAGTAGAAGCCGTTAATACAACATTTGCGCCCAAAACCGCTTCTTTCTCCACATGTACACCTTCTACAACAATACATCTAGATCCGATAAAACAATCGTCTTCGATGATAACTGGTGCAGCTTGTAAAGGCTCTAAAACGCCACCAATACCAACACCACCAGAAAGGTGAACATTCTTACCGATTTGCGCACAACTACCAACTGTAGCCCAAGTGTCCACCATCGTTCCGCTATCTACGTAAGCACCGATGTTAACGTAAGACGGCATCATAATAACACCACTAGCAACAAAACTTCCGTGTCTTGCAATCGCGTGAGGCACTACTCTAACACCTTTTTCAGCGTAATTTTTCTTTAACGGGATTTTATCATGGAATTCGAATGGTCCAACCTCGATCGTTTCCATCGTTTGGATCGGGAAATAAAGTACAACTGCTTTTTTCACCCATTCGTTAACTTGCCATCCGTTGCTAGTAGGTTCTGCAACGCGAAGCTCTCCTAGGTCTAGTTTTTCAACAACATTTCTAATCGCATCGGTGTATTGAGAATCTTTTAGAAGTTCTCTATTTTCCCATACTTTTTCAATCGTTTCTTTTAATTCCTGTAAAGACATAGTTTTATATTTACTTTATTTAATACAATTTTGGGCGTGTCCCTATGTTTTTGTCAACAGCAAATGCAATCGCCAAAAAACAAGCGGGTCGGTCTACGCACAGTCGCTTTTCTTGTGCTAGCTTCTGCTTCGCTTAGCCACCACAAGAAAGAGCTCCGACAATGTGCTTCGCCCTCACGCTAAGATAATCGCAAAAATAGTAAATTTAAAGTACGCTACGCGCAAAAAGAAAAGCTTTATTCCAATAAGCTTCATTAAGGGACGAAATAATCACACCTTTGCTTGTAGAAGCATGAATAAACTTGATTTCGCCACTGTTTTCGATATTATTGACAATCCCAACATGCGAAACATTTCTGCCACCTGCGGTTGCAAAAAAAAGCAAATCTCCAGGTTTAACTTCCTCCACACGAATCGAAGATCCAATGTCAGCTTGGTCAGAAGAACGACGTGGTAATTTGTAACTATTATCTTCAAAAACCTTGGTTACAAGACCAGAACAGTCAAAACCAGTTTTGGTATTACCGCCATATTTATAAGGTACACCAAGATATTGTTGTGCATCTTTAACAACATCATTACGTTCACCAGAGACTTGAGAAGTATTGTTAGAGGTATATTTTTTTAGATTAACATTGGACTTGGAAGAAGCAGACGATTTGTATTTGGATCGACTTACATTTTTCGAAGTCGAACAAGAATACAAAGTCACAAAAGCAATAAAAATATAGACTAACCTTTTCATTAAAGATCTTTTACACATCCCAAATATAACGAAAAAAGCTAAAGTTTAGTTTGTTGAGCCCACTTTTTTATGTTAATGTTGTCAAAAATTTTACGTTAATTAAAATTTACATTTAAGCATTATGCAATAAAAAAAAATTACACCAGTATTAATTATATTTTTTGTTATTTCTTGTCAAAGTAAAGTAGTAATTAATGAAGATAATAGAATGAAAACCGCACATCTGAAAAATAATCTAAAACAAGGAAAATGGAAAATCTACAAAGACAAACATTAATTGTCAGTAGGAAAATTTTCAGATAGTAAAATGACTGGTATTTGGAAACATTATCACGCAAATGGAAGACTTCATCAGATTGGAAAATTTAAAGATGTTAAACAAAATGTTGTTTGGAAATTTTATTATGATACAGGAGAATTTACGGGAACTGGAACTTTAGAAAATGATAAAATGATTGGATTATGGAAATGGTATCATAAAAATGCTACTCTTTAGATCGAGAGATTATATGAAAACCAAAAACTAATGAGTATAAAATCATATTTTGACAAAAATAGTATACCGTAAAATTTTGGCGAAATAATAAATGGTAATGGTTATTTATTAGATCATGATGTATATAACGAAACGGATAAAGTAGAAAAATACGAATAAAAAAAGGGTTTATATGTAAAAGCCATTCAGTAAAATTTAACTGGAAATCATCTTGCTCTATATTAACTAAAATTTGCTTACTTTAGCGTCCAATATTTCTAATTTGGGGGATTAGCTCATCTGGCTAGAGCGCAACGCTGGCAGCGTTGAGGTGATCGGTTCGAGTCCGATATTCTCCACAAAAAATCCCTAAACATTTTAGTTTAGGGATTTTTTATTCAAAGCCTACTACGAAGCTCATTTTTGTTGACATTTGTTTAAAAACATCTTCATAATCTTTTTTTGTGATATAAAGACTGCTTCTGTATTAGGGGATTCAAGTTTTTTCAAAATATATTCTTTCTGAGTTTCGGATAAATTATTGTCATCAATGGTATGAAAATTTCCTGATGAAATTAAAGCTATAATTCGATCTTTCAAAATCCATTTTCTAATTTCAGTATCATAATATTGATGTGATGTAACTTTTAGATCAGCTTTTCCGTATTGTTTATCCATCGCTATTACAAAAGTTGCAACTTCAGTTTTTTTCAAATTATCTTATGTAGATGCTAACATCAAAAGATTATTATATAGATCAGTAATTGCGCTAACATCTACAAACTTTAAATTTTTGAAAAAACTCAAGTTAAAATCATCCGCCCAAAAATTCATCCCGCCAGAACCACATTTGAGATACATAATCTCATAATACTTTCCCATTCGAAAATTGCTTCCCGTAACATGTATCGTATAAGCTTTTGATTGAAAAGAATAAATGGGAGAAACGCCAGCTTATATTGTTTATGGAAGTCAGATCATTCTGCCTTCATCGATTTAGCATAATATTTTTTAGCATTAAAATCTTTAAGATTAAGTAATTCCATATTAAGATTTCCATCTTCTAAACTAGAATTTGATTGACAAGAATACAAACCAAAAGTCATAATGACTAACAATAGACCTAAATATTTTTTAATTTTCATACTTTTTATTTTTAAACTTTCTCGACTTTTCTTGGCATTAGACTTACGACAATCAATATTACAATATGCATAACAATCACAAACATTGCGAAAACTTGCTTTTCAAGTGCATGTCTTGCGACTTCTCTTCTTAAGGCTTGGTCTACATCTATTTGATTTATTAAAATAGTTTTTTCGCACTTATCAATATCTGTACGTTCATTAATTTCGCATTTTTGTTGCGCGGCGTATTAATCATTTTTATTCGACGGGATATCCAAAGATCCAATTTGGTTAGCAACAAACCAACCAGAAACAGAAATTGTTGCCCAACAAAAAATAATAGCAATTTTGTTTTATACTAAACATGTAGGCGAAATTAATTTATAATTTTGAAAACCTCTACTAATTATTTTTCAAAAAAATCAGCAATATAATTTTCAATTTTAGCGACTGAATTTCAATTTTCACAAGTTTTATGTATGTCAAAAAAAAATCGAGACCCATATAGGACCTCGATTTCTGTAAAACGTAAAATTTAAAATATGAAATTATTTTTGGTTCTCTTGTAAATAAGCATCAATTATTTCGAAAGCTTTGGATTCTTCCCTCAAATCTACTTTCAACATCATATTGGTTGCAGTTGGCGTACTCATAAAAGATAAATAACTGTTATCAACCTCACTTTCTATCCCAGCGGCTTCTAGTTTGGATTTTATTAGTTGTATCTCCTGTTGATTACTGCTTTCGAATACCGACACTTTTGTTATAACATTCATAAAACATAATTTTTATTCAACTTCATTTAATTTTCTATTCTTAAAATTACAAAATTAGAAACAAAACAACAAATATTTTATAATTATTTTTCTGTTAAAATTTTATCAATCTTGTCTAAGACAATTTGCAACTCCTCTACTTTGACGTTAAGATGCGGTCTAAAGCGCAAAGATTGATCTCCACAAGTTAATATAATTACACCTTCATCATAAAGTTTTGACTGTAACAAATTTCTCGTTTCGCGATCTTTAAGGTCAAATGCACACATTAATCCTTTACCTCTTGCTGCAAAAACGTCGTCCGGGAATTTCTGTTCCAAAGTTTTAAGACCATTTAATAAATAGTCTCCTGCTATCTTTGAATACTCAATTAAATTCTCTTGCTCGATAACTTCCAAAACCAATTGAAAACGTAGCATATCAATAAAGTTGCCTCCAAAAGTCGAATTAATACGAGAGCTTTCTGTAAAAACATGCTGCTCTACCATATTCATTTTGTCTTTGTTAGCAAGGATGCCGCAAACTTGCGTTTTCTTGCCGAATGTAATAATATCTGGATTTATGCTCGATTGTTGGAAAGCCCACATTGTGCCGGTCATTCCAATACCAGTTTGTACCTCATCAAAAATTAAAAGAATGTCATTCTCATCACAGATTCTTCTTAATTCAATAAAGAACTCATCACGGAAATGATTGTCGCCGCCTTCCGCTTGGATTGGTTCAATAATGATACAAGCCACTTTATCAGGATTTGTCAAAATCGCTTCTTCAATATTTAACAATGCTAAACTCTCGTTTCTCATTGTTTCTTCAATACCTTCATCGGTTATTGGATAATTGATTTTCGGATTGATAATTCTTGGCCACTCAAACTTCGGAAAATATTGATATTTACGGGGATCCGATGTATTTGTCAAGCACAGTGTATAACCACTTCTGCCGTGAAAAGCTTGCTTGAAATGGATTGCCATACTTCCTTCCGTTTTAATATCTTTTTGCCAGTTACGTCTCGTTTTCCAGTCAAAAGCTGCCTTCAAAGCATTTTCAACTGCCAAAGCGCCACCTTCTATAAAGAAGCAATACTCTAATTCTTTCGGGATTGCAACGCGCTCGAACACCTCCATAAAGTCAGCATATTCTTGCAAATAGACATCACTAAGTGTTGGCTTATAAACTGCCATTTTGCCCAGCCATTCTGCTCTTTGCAAAACATAAGGGTGGTTGTATCCGATAGACGCCGAAGCAAACATCGAAAACATATCGAGATATTCTTTTCCTGTCAAACGGTCAACAATCCAAGAGCCATGCGATTTTTCGTAATCCATTACAAAATCGAAGCCGTCAGCCAAAATATGCCTTCCCAAAACTTCTTTCACTTCGTTAGCTGTAATTGTACTCATATTAATTTTTATATTTTGATTTGGTAATATTTATTAATTTAAAGTTTGGTGTTTTTACAAGTCGAATTTAATGCCTTGTGCTAGTGGAAGACCTGTAGAATAATTGATGGTATTAGTTTGGCGTCTCATATAATACTTCCAAGCGTCAGAGCCACTTTCGCGTCCGCCGCCAGTTTCTTTTTCACCACCGAAAGCACCACCGATTTCTGCTCCAGAAGTTCCGATGTTAACGTTTGCAATACCACAGTCAGATCCAGCTTGTGACAAAAATAATTCGGATTCGCGAAGACTTTGTGTCATAATCGCAGAACTCAATCCTTGCGGAACATCATTTTGCAAAGCAATTGCTTCTTCTAAAGTTTTATATTTAATTAAATAAAGAATCGGCGCAAAAGTCTCATGTTGAACGATTTTATAAGAATTTTGAACCTCAGCAATACAAGGTTTCACATAACAGCCACTTTCGTAGTCCGCTCCTTCTAACACGCCACCTTCAACAACAAAGTTGCCGCCTTCAGCTTTACATTTTTCAATCGATTCTAAATATTGATTAACCGCTTGCTTGTCGATAAGTGGTCCAACGTGATTGTGTTGATCTAACGGATTTCCGATTTTTAATTGTCCATAAGCTTTTACCAATCGGTCTTTAACCTCATCATAAACATCTTCATGAATAATCAAACGACGAGTCGATGTACAACGTTGTCCAGCGGTACCAACAGCGCCAAATACAGCGCCGATAATGCTCATATCCAAATCTGCTTTATCAGAAATGATAATTGCGTTATTTCCACCTAATTCCAAAATACTCTTCCCAAAACGAGCTGCGACATTTTTGTTAACTTCACGACCAACTCTCGTCGAACCAGTGAAAGAAATAAGAGCCACTTTTTTATCATTTACCATTTTGTCACCGATAACGTGATCCGCCACTAAAAGGTTAGAAATACCTTCTGGCAAGTTGTTTTCTTTGATAACTTCTGCAATAATATTTTGACAAGCAATTGCACACAAAGGTGTCTTCTCAGACGGTTTCCAAATGCAAACATTACCAGCGATCCACGCTAACGCTGTATTCCAACTCCATACTGCTACTGGAAAATTAAAAGCTGAAATAATACCAACTACTCCTAGTGGATGATATTGCTCGTACATACGATGACCAGGTCTTTCCGAGTGCATCGTAAAACCATGAAGTTGTCGAGAAAGTCCAACTGCAAAGTCGCAAATATCAATCATCTCTTGCACTTCGCCCAATCCTTCTTGTAAAGATTTACCCATTTCGTAAGAAACAAGTTTTCCTAAATCGTCTTTGTAATGTCTTAGTTTTTCTCCGAATTGACGAACAATCTCGCCTCTTTTAGGAGCAGGAATCATTCTAAATTCTAAAAATGCCTTCTCTGCTTTTTCGATAACTTTATTATAATCTGCTTCAGAACTTGTTGTGATACTCGCAATCTCTTGACCATCTGTCGGCGATTGACTTTTAATAACTTCTCCTGTTGCAAAAAAATCAACACCTGTAGAACTTCCTAAGTTAGTAGCATTGATTCCTAAATTTTCCAATGATTTCTGAATTGAAAATTGGTCTCTTGTATTCATTATATATTTTGATTTGTCTGATGCTAAAGATAGACAATAATTTTCAAATCCTAACAAATATCATATTTGGAAAGACTGAAATTAAATTTAAAAATGTTCAAAAACTCAATAATGATGGGATTAAACCTAAACTAACAAGCGTTTGTTAAATTATTTATAATAAATCTAAATAATATTGTTTAAATGAAAATCATCTTATAAATTTGCAGAAATTAATGTGATGGAAAACGAGAACAAAAATTCTAAACTAAAACTTTGGTTCAAAAGAGTTGGTATTGGTGGTTTGATATTTTTTACAGCGAAAGGTCTCGTTTGGCTAGCCGTTTTCTATTATGGCGCCGACGCTGTTTTTGGAAGTTGTGCCCAGAAATAAAAAATTCGTTACCAGTTAGTAACGAATTTCTTTTTTTGTAAATAATTCATCTATTGAAAACTTGCCAGGTCCTATGAGAAGGATGACAAGATACATAACGAAATAAAGTACCGCCATTTCTTTAACAGCGTACGGATCGGCACCATGTGCCACAAAGATTGCAACTAGCATTGTAACTATTAATATAACACTAGCAACTCTTGTTAAAAGCCCTAGAATTAGCAAAACAGAACATATAACTTCTGCAAATACTACTAGCACCAAAGTTATGATTGGACCAAGTCCCAAAAAATCCATAAACTGAATATCACCATTAGACATCAGTTTTTCTAATTTTGGATAACCATGCGACAACATCGAAGCTCCTGCAAAAACACGCAAAATTAGTGCTGCTATATTTACTAAGCTTGGATTATTTTCGGAAGAAATCAGTTTCATTAGTATGTGTTTAGTTCAAATCTATAAAATAAGTTTCAAAAAGCCTATCTATAACCGAAATTTTTTAGATCGCGTTCGTTTTTACGCCAATCTTTCTTAACTTTTACAAAAAGATTAAGATGGATTTTTTTACCGAAAAACTTCTCTAGATCAACACGTGCTTCTGTCCCAACTTTCTTTATCGCATCACCTTTGTGACCTATGATAATTCCTTTTTGAGAGTCACGTTCAACATAGATTATTGAGTCAATCAAGATAACGCCTTCTTTTTCTTTAAAAATTTCCGTCACTACTTCTACCGAATATGGGATTTCTTTATCGTAGTTCAAAAGGATTTTTTCACGGATACATTCATTAACGAAAAAACGTTCTGACTTATCTGTAAATTGATCTTTATCGTAGTACGGTGGATTTTCTGGTAAAAGCGATTTTAACTTAGGAAGAATATACTCTGTATTATAAGCCTTAAGCGCTGACACTGGCAATATTTCCGCTTTCGGAATTTTGTTATGCCAATATTCCACTTTTGCTTCCAATTCGGCTTGGTTACTAAGATCAACTTTATTTAACAACAATAAAACAGGAACCGGAATTTTATTTAGTTTATCAATCAAAAATTCTGATGGCTCTTCTTTATCCATCGCATCTACGATAAAAAGAAAAACATCGGCATCTTGAAGACTTTCTTTTACAAAATCCATCATCTTCTCCTGAAGCCCATATTTTGGATCGAGAACACCTGGTGTGTCCGAGAAAACGATTTGCAAATCGTCTTCATTATAAATTCCGAAAATTCTATGTCTGGTGGTTTGCGCCTTTTGCGTTACAATCGCCAACTTCTCTCCCATCAATTGATTAAGAAGTGTAGATTTACCAGCATTTGGCTTACCAACTATATTTACAAAACCTGCTCTATGCATTTATTTAATTCTTTAAAGATTTGCAAAGTTAAGGATATTAAAATGTAAATTCTAATTTTAAATTCTAAACCAATCTGACTTCCGACATCCCATCAAATTTCCTTACATTTGAGCCTTCAAAAAATAGAATTTTAAAACATGTTTAGTCCTCAAGAACTTTCTGAAATCACAAAACTATTAACACCAGACCACAACATCGTTATCACGACGCATCATAATCCTGACGGCGACGCGGTGGGTTCTAGCCTTGGACTTTATCATTTTTTAAAAACTAAAGGTATCGAAGCAACAGTTCTTACACCCAACGATTTTCCAAAATTCCTAAAATGGATGCCCGACGCAAAGAAAATTGTTATAAGTGAGTATAAGAGAAAAATAGCTGGAGAAGCTCTGTATAACGCAGATGTTGTATTTTGTCTTGATTATAATGCTACTGCGCGAGCTGGCGTTATTGGAGAATGGGTAAGAAAATCACATGCTAAAAAAATCCTTATCGATCATCATCAAATGCCAGAGAATTTTGATTTTGTATATTCTGATACTAGCGTCCCTGCAACTTGCCAGATGGTTTATCATTTCATCGAAGCTTTAGGAGAAGAAAACGTTGTTAATCAAGATATTGCGGAATGTCTTTACACAGGAATTATGACTGATACGGGCGGTTTCAGGTTCCGATCTACAAGTGCGACAACACACCGAATTGTTGCCAACCTCATCGAGAAAGGTGCTGATCCTGCAAAAATCACTAGCAATACTTGGGACAATAACACTATTTCTAGGTTAAATCTTTTATCTCTTGTATTGGGAAGAATTGAAGTTGTTAAGGACGGAAAAGTCGCAATACTTTGGCTAAAACGTGAAGAGCTAAAATCTCTTGGTTTCGAAAAAGGTGATACAGAAGGTTTCGTTAACTATGGTTTAAGCATCGCAGGAACCAAAATGGCTTCCTTTTTTATGGAAGATTTGTATGAGGATTTTATTAAAATATCGTTCCGTTCCAAAGATGATGTTGACACCAATCAGTTTGCTAGAAAGTATTTTAATGGTGGCGGACACATTAATGCATCAGGCGGCAAGTATCTCAAAAATATTGAACACACAATCGAAGATTTTAAAAATATAATAGAAAAAGAGGATTTTTAGTCCTCTTTTTTATTGCCTAGTTTTAGAAAAAATTTTTCAAAATATTGATAAGATAAATGCGCAAACAAGAGCGTCATCACAATATTAGCTATAATAAAAATTAAAATAAAAACTCTAAAATCTATTGTCTGATAAGGTATAAATTTTAAAACAACAAAACCTACAACTTGCAAAGCAATAGCATGAAGCATGTATATACCATAGGAGATTTTCCCAAAATATTTTAAAG
The DNA here is from genome assembly GCF_057652215.1 of Soonwooa sp. T0.1_25. NCBI lineage: Bacteria > Pseudomonadati > Bacteroidota > Flavobacteriia > Flavobacteriales > Weeksellaceae > Soonwooa > Soonwooa sp. T0.1_25. Next base: position 49,073 of record NZ_JBYFBZ010000012.1, read on the forward strand.
TTTTATTTTCTAAAAAAGGAATTGGTTTCGCAATTAAACTAACAATTAATAAAGGAAACAATAAAACACTTACTAGTTGATATATCCACTCTGAGGTATTTTCTAGTATCCAATTAGATGAAAAGTAAAATACAACAATAGCATATATTAAAAATTTAATCCAATTCGGAAAATTAAAATTAGGATTATTGACTACAAATATTGCAAATAACCCACTCACCGAAAAATAGTAAAAATACAATGCGTATTTCTTTAATAATTCAACAATATCAAAATTATAAAGTACAAAATATACAATACTAAAAATAGCTAAAAACCATACTACTTTATGTTTTGAAAACAACAAGAAACAAGGCGCAATTAACAGATAAAACTGTTCTTCTATCCCAATTGACCACAAAACCTCTATAATACCACCTGGCTCATAAGTTCTTAAAACATTAGAAAAGAAAGTTCCACCTAAAAAAAATGCTTGTAAATAGGAGTAATGTCGCTCGTACTCAAATCCAAAACTAGGTAAAATGTAGTTATAGTAAAGCAAACCAAAAAACAATACAAAATAATACAACGGAAAAATTCTAAATATTCTTCGTTTATAAAATTGTTTTATTGATACTGTTCCTGTATTTTTCTTTTCGAGATAAAGATTCCTGATTATCAAAAATCCACTTAATGAAAAAAATGCAAAAACAGCTTCTGTTCCTTTTCCAAAAATTGCCCATTCGGTGTTACTTGGAAAACCTCTTTTCTCTGCAAATTGCAAAACATGAAAAAGCAGCACCAAAATCGCCAAAAAAAAACGTACTGAAGTAATGTTGGGTAGATTATTCTTCATCCAGCAACTCAGCATTAATTATTTCGGCACAAATACTTGGTTTTTCCCATTGTCCATTGTGTCCACAATCAAGCAAATAAGCTTTTATATTATCACGTTCTGGCAGTTCGGAAATGGTTTTAACAGCGTTAACAGCATTATCGAATCTACCTTCTATTAAAAGGATTGTTCCATCAAACTGTTCTAAAACCGACTTTCTGTTTGGACGATCTTTCATACCTTTTTGTGAAGCCAAAACGCCATCAACATTTGCGGTGTAAGCAATTTCTTTAGCTAATTGTATTTTATTTTTTAAAGTGCGACGTGCTTCGGGACCAAAGAAGTTTGGTATACCTGCATTGACGTATGCTTTGTAATTTTCTTCTATTAATCTTAAGCTTTTTTCGCGGATATTTTTCTTCTCGTCATCATCTTCAAAATAAGTCGAAAAAAATAAGGTAAAACTCTTCAAAAGTTCAGGATATTTTTCAGCAAAAGCCAAACTAATATAACCTCCCATCGAATGTCCTAACAAATGAAATTTATTTATTTCTAAATGATCCGTTAATTTTTTAATTTCATCAGCAAACAATTCCATGCTTTGGATCTCTGTAATCGGAGAGGATTTTCCAAAGCCAGCAAGATCAACTTTCACCAACTGAAAATCATCTGATAAATGCGAAATCATATCATCCCAAATCTCAAGATTCTCCATAAAACCGTGCAACAAGACCAGCGTCTCTCTTCCCTTTCCTGAAATTTCGTAATGTAACATATTTTGTTTTTTCCAAATTTAAACATAATCTCCTAAACAAAAAACCTTGAGAATTTCTCAAGGCTATTTTAATTTGTCATCGTAGATTTTGGTTTCCCAATCTCGCATATCTGCGATGCCGTAATGTTGACTTTTCGTAAGCGCCATCTCATCCAGCGCATCCACAAAGTTTTTGTAATTAGCATCGTCTGTTGGTTTGATAATCACTGTAAAAATACTTGGATTTTTAGCAGCTTTCTTTGCGCGTTCGATAAGATTTGTAAGTCCAAATTTATCAAATGACACTTCTTTTAATAGATCAGACGTTAACGATTTTTGATCCAATTGATGATAAAAAACACGATTGTTTTCGCCTAAAATAAGGGTAATCGAATTACTAAGATCAATTTCGTTGCCTCGTGATTCTGTCGTTGCCGGCAGACTTAGGTCGACAACATTAGGTTTGTTAAAATTAGTTGTAAACATAAAAAAGGAAATCAATAGAAAACCCAAATCGACCATGGGTGTCATATCCATTTTCAATAGATTTTTTCGACTTCTAACTTTAGAATCCGTCTTTACATTGGGTTGAAAATCTGCCATAGCTGTAATTTTTAAGATTAAACGATAATTTGATTGAGTTCTGACAAAGAATTTTGTCTTGAGAATCAAAATGCAAATTTCGTACCCAATATTAAAATTTGTTAACCACCATATAATAAATTAAAATTTAACTCAATTTATTAGCAGTTTTAAAACAAATAATAAAAATAATTAAATTTTTAAAAATCGACGATCTTGTCGCAACGGGAAAATACCAAGAATTTGATTATTAGAATCCACCAAAACATGAACAACAGAACGTTCTACAACATTTAGTTTTTCGTCTTTTATAAATTTTGACACTTTCTTTTTACCATTAAAATCTTTTGGGAAGAAAATATCGCCAGTTTCCATTTGTCGCAATCGCAACGGAAGTTTTATCAATTTAGCATCAAATTCCCATTCTGAAAACTTAGAAGTGTCGGGCATTTTTAGAATAACAGAATCAGCAGTTTCAATAATATTTAATTCAAATTCTTCAGATTTTATCTCATTTTCTAAACTTTGAATTAAAAGCTCTTCTCGACCAATTTTAATATGATGAGAATTAGTTTTAAAAGACTTTCCGTTTTCGGCTTCAAAGATTTTTTCAATTTCGGTTTTATTATTAAATCCGAAACGAGTTAGAATTTCATACTTAACAAAATAAGATTGAGCGGCTAATTTAGTTTTATCCAAAATTAAAAAGACTGAATTCTCTTTGACTAAATTTTCAAAAATAAAATCAATTTGTGAATCTATGAAGTCCTTCGATTCTTTAATAATAGAAATCGATGTTTTAAAATTTTCAAGAAAATCTTTGTTAACCTCATTTAACAAAGGCGTTATTTGATTTCTAATTTTATTTCTAACAAAAATAGTCTCAGCATTGGTATAATCTTCGCGATATTCTATTTGATTTTGTTTAGCATAAACTTCAATCTCTTCACGCGAAAACTCTAACAAAGGACGAATGATGTTTTCTGTCTTTTCAGGAATTCCTTTTAAGCCTTTAAGACCAGCAGCTTTGGAAAGATTGATTACAAAAGTCTCTAATTGATCGTTGAGATGATGCGCTGTAACTAAAAAATCGAGCTTATTTTTTATTAAAATTTCCTTAAAAAATCGGTACCGAATTTCGCGCGCCCAATTTTCAATGGAGTTTTCGGGTTGCTTATCTTTTTCAGAAACATCATAAAGGTGAAATTTTATTTTATTTTTTTCACACCAAGATTCGACCAAATTTTGATCCAAGTTAGAATCCTCATTTCTAAGATGATAGTTAACATGAGCGACTTCAAAACTAAGTTGCAATTGGTGGCACAAATCCAGCAAAACCATAGAGTCAACTCCTCCGCTAACTGCTAAAAGGAATGTTTTTTGATGCGCTTGTGGAAGTAACTTCTCTAGAGATACGCCAAAAGTAAAGGAACTAAGCAAAGTTATTACTAAGTTTTACGTTATAATTATAGCAAAGATAAGCCTTTATTTAAAAGCATTTTGTAAATTTGAAAAAATCTAAAATCATACAGTATGAGATTAATTAAAATTCTAGGTATCGCTGCAATGACAATTACAGCAACCTCGTGTGTTAGTAAAAAACAATTCGACGCACTGAATCTTAACTATCAGCAATGTATCAACGACGCAGCCGAAAGACAAAGACAAATCCAAGATTTGAATAGCAAAAACTCTGGTCTTCAAAGTCAAAATGACTTGCTGATGGGACAAAACAATGCGCTGAAAAGCTCTTTGGACGCTTGTCTTAGCAACTCTGGAAAAAGCTCGACTAACATTGATAAATTGGTTGGCGAGATTAACGCTTCTAACAAATACATTAAGCAATTAATTTCGACAAACTCTAAAAACGATAGTTTGAACTTGGCTTTATCTAACAAGCTAAAACGTTCTTTAGACAATATCGCAGATCAAGATGTTGATGTTAAAGTACTTAAAGGTGTGGTCATGATTTCGTTATCAGACAAAATGCTTTACCAAACTGGTAAATTCGAAGTTCTTCCTGCAGCTCAAGAAGTTTTAGGAAAAGTAGCGAAAGTTATCAATGACTACGATACTTACAGCGTTCTTATTGAAGGTAATACAGATAATGCAACGCTTAACAGCACATCTGTACCGAGAGACAACTGGGACCTTTCTGCACTTCGTGGTACCGCAGTTGCTAAAGTTCTTCAGACACAATTCGGGGTTAATCCTAGCAGAATTACAGCTGGTGGACGTTCGGAATACAATCCTAAAACAACCAACGCTTCTGTATCTGGACGTGCTGAGAACCGTAGAACGGAAATCATCATTATGCCTAAGCTAGACGAGTTTATGAAACTTATGGACATCGCGCCTAAGAAATAAGCTTGCTACAAAGCAATATTAACAAAATCCTACAGAATTTCTGTAGGATTTTTATTTTCCGTAATTTTGAATAAGAATCTAGAACAATGAGCTATTTCGAAGAGTTAGACTTACCAATGGACCGCTATCTAGAAGCGAATGCTTCGAGCGAACCTGAAATCCTAAAAAGACTACGCAAAGAGACTTACCAAAAGACAACGCAACCACACATGATCTCTGGGTACTTGCAAGGTCGTTTGTTAAGTATTATTTCTAAAATCATGTCTCCCAACAATATATTAGAAATCGGGACTTTCACCGGATATGCGACTTTATGCTTGGCGGAAGGACTTGATAAAGATGCAAAGATTTATACTTTAGACAAAAATGAAGATCTAGCTTACATTCCTAAAAAATATTTTGCAGAAAGCGACTTTGCTAATCAAATAGAGTTTATTCTTGGTGATGCTCGACAAAAAATCAAAGACCTAGACGTTACTTGGGATTTGGTATTTATCGATGCCGATAAAGAAAGCTATGTCGAATATCTCGAATTAATTAAACCAAAGCTAAAATCTGGCGGTGTCATCTTAATAGACAATGTCCTTTGGTATGGCAAAGTTTTGGAAGAAAATCCTAGCAACAAATCCACACAACAGATAAAATTAGTTAATAAAATTGTCGCAGAAGACCCAGATTTCGAAAACCTAATCTTACCTTTGCGGGACGGTATTCATTTAATCCGAAAAAAATAATGGAACAAGGAATTTGTAACGTATCAATAGCACCAATAAGAGCCGAAAATAGTGACCGAAGCGAAATGGTTACTCAGATGCTTTTTGGCGAATCTGCCAACATTTTGGAAGTCAGAAATAATTTCACCAAAATCAAAATGCACTACGATGGCTACGAAGGTTGGATGGATACCAAACAAATTACACCCGTTTCGCACGAGTTTATCAGCAATCGCAAAACCAATTACATCAAAGAAACTTTCGATGCAGCAGCGACCGAAAGTGGCAACATTCTTTTGTCGCTAGGTGCGGAAGTGACCTACAAAACACCCGAAGTTGTGCGTAGCCACGATAAGCGCGAAAGCATCGTTATTTGTGCTAAAGAATTCTTGAATGTGCCTTATTTGTGGGGCGGAAAAAGTTTTTTCGGTTTAGACTGCAGTGGTTTTACGCAGATGATTTACAAAATACACGATATAAAAATCCTTCGAGATGCCTCTCAACAAGCCGAAAGCGGCGTGCCTCTAACCTTTTTGGAAGAAGCGCAGCCAGGTGACCTTGCGTTTTTCGACAACTCTGAAGGGAAAATTGTCCACGTTGGTATCATTCTCGAAAATCAAAAAATCATCCATGCACATGGAAAAGTCAGAATCGACGATCTGGACTCGATGGGGATTTTCAACAAAGGTCAAAACAAGCACACGCACAAACTTCGCTTTATAAAATCTTATTTTTAAAGGTAGTATCTCACTAACTGTGTAAGTTGAAAAGTTATTCTGAAAAATTTTGAGCCCTCAAAGCTCAAAAAAATTTTCGGAAACCTAACGAAGTGGTTCGGCGAAGCCAAATAACTTTTTACTATTTTTAAACATTATAC
>NZ_JBYFBZ010000013.1:0-54427 GCF_057652215.1 Soonwooa sp. T0.1_25
CAACAGAATGAAATATTTTATAGTTTTACAATACAAAATGAGGGTATAATTCTGTCCAACGTTTGGGGAGACTTACACGATGATGTGCGATAAAGAAATAGATACCGCTATAGATCATTAATAGAACTAGGAAGAAATTAACGATCTGTGCTAAAAATTCGTTGGTTCCCACAGCGTTGCTAAGTTTTATACCTAATCCAGCAATTAAAATCGTTAGTAGTAAAAACGAAAAATAATGCAGTGTAAAAATACCATGATCGAAATACCACCATTTTTTCTTGTTGTGGAAAATCCATAAAAAGAATGCAAAAATCGGAAGATAGATGAACAATGCCTTCGGTAGATTGTGGAAAGAGGTTTGTGAAATTTTGGTGTAGATTTCACCTTTTTTGACACCTTGTTCTTTTAGTTCAAAATATTTGTGAGCGAATGCATCTTGGAGCCATGTCAAACCTGCGATTTTATTTTTTGTGCTTTTGTCATAATCCTCTTGTGTTTTGTAATCAAGAAAATTACCATCTTCGCTAATGCCATTATCAGCATCAATTAATTCTTTCCAGCTAAAACTAACCTCTTCATCTGTACTATTTTTATTAATGATTGTTCTTAGAGAATCAATTTTGTTATTAACAATAGAGTCGGAGAGCTGCTTATTGCTAGGTTTTTTTAATCCTTCAGCACTTCCAGTAATATTTCGCGTTTTGCTTGTGATTCTTTCTTTGCAGCGGTGGCTTCATTTTGTGTTTTGTACGGATTATGTGTACTATCAAAATGAATAGTTGAGAAAAACGCAAATAAAAAAAAAGTGACAAACCTGACCAAAATGTATAACTTAACTGGAGGGACAAATATTTGACGTTTGCCTTCTATATAGGTGTTGGTAAGCTTTCCTAGCTTGAAAAGACGATTTTTAATTGTTCCCCAGAATTGTCCGTTATAGTGTGTTAAATCCTCTATGAAATGGGTGAATAAAAAACGAAATGGCTGTCTTGTTTCTGTATTTTCTTAACCACAATGTGTACAAAATCTTTCTTCTACATAATCTCCGCAATTAAGACAATCTTTCTCATGCCTGATTTTTCCGTGGCTCATAATGTGATGATGTTTTCAAGCACAAATAAAATTTTTCTGTTCAAATGATATTTAGAAAAAATGATTAACGGTAAATGAATGCAAAAAATGTTTGTAATTGGCTTTTATTCCATCGTGATAAATGTATAATATAATAAGCTGATAAGTAACACTGAAAAGAACAGAAGATTAAAACTTAGTAAGCCAACTGCTGTAATAACACCAATGATGCTTTTTTCATCAAAGAACTTTTGGTAAGCTATTACGAAATGAAAAATTACAAATATGATAATTCCATATTGTAAGAACATAATAACTTGGTCTATAAAATCAATTTTTGAAATAATTTGTAAGCTTTCTAATAGGTACCAAACAAAAAAACTTATAATTAATAAAGTAAAGTAATGTATCGAGAAAATACTGTTGATGAAATAAGTGTAATTTTTCCTGTCAGAAAATATCCATAGCACAAGTGCAAACACGGGAAGGTAAAGGAATAATGCTGTCGGAATGTTGTTGACGAATTTGGATAATAATTTTTCGCTGATAAGATCGTCCGACCAACCTTCTTTTTTTAAAGAAAGTAATTTTTCATAAAAAGGATGATACAAAAAATATACATTTGGATGCTCTTGTAATGTATTTTGATCCATTTTCGAAACAACATCTTCTGTTAATATTTGCATATCATCTTCTGGTTCGTAATAGAATCTAAAGCTTTGTGTATGATGCAGGCTGTATAAAAATGAAGTTACAAAAAACACAATAAAACTTACAGCTATATAAAACCTAACGGGTTCTAGATGGCTTGCACGTCGTCCTTTTGTGTATTCTTTGGTTAAAAATCCAGGCTCTTTTATTAAAGTTTTAGTGCTTTTTATAAGGTTTTTGTCATATTTAGCCTTAGTTTGAAAATATGAAAGAAAAGCAAAATAGAAAGGCAAATCCAAGATTAAGTTTTCTTGTCCACAATGCGAACAGAATCTTACTTCAACTATATTGCCACAGTTGAGGCAATTATTCTCACTGCGTAAGTTTTTGGTTTTCATGGGTTAGTTTTAACAAATATACTAAGTTTTTCAGTAGTATATCTTATTATATTGTTTTGACAATTTTAGACGTTTAGTGTAGTTAAGTTAAATAATTAAAAGAATGAGATTTAATTTAGATTTTTATTAGAAATATTGAAAAGGATTTTTTATTCCAAAAATATTACTTACCTTTGCACACCTTTTATAGGGAAAAATTATGTTTAATCGTAAACGATAAATTGTGAATACATTAAGTTACAAAACCGTATCGGCAAACAAAGCTACTGCAAATAAAGAATGGGTTGTAGTAGACGCTGCTGGGCAACCATTAGGACGTATGGCTTCTAAAGTTGCAAAGATTTTGAGAGGTAAGCACAAAACGAATTACACGCCACATGCAGATTGTGGTGATAACGTAATCGTTTTGAATGCAGAGAAAGTAGAACTTTCTGGAAACAAGTGGGATGATAAGACTTATATCTGGCATACAGGGTATCCAGGTGGACAAAAGTCGATGACTGCTGCAGAACTTATGAAAAAAGACAACCTTAAAGTTGTTCAAAAAGCAGTTAAAGGTATGCTTCCAAAAAACAGATTGGGTAGCGCTATCCTTAAAAATCTTCATGTATATGAAGGGACTGAGCATAAGCACGAAGCTCAACAGCCAAAAGTAATCAACCTTAACGAATTTAAATAATAAGTATGTCTACAGTACACAAAATCGGAAGAAGAAAAACTTCTGTAGCTAGAGTATACGTAAAACCAGGTGCTGGTAACATCACTATTAATGGTAAAGACGTTAAAGAATACTTCGGTACAGATGTTTTAGTATATAAAACAAACCAACCATTTTTATTAACAGAAACTGTAGGTCAGTATGACGTAACAGTTAATGTTTTCGGTGGTGGTATCACAGGTCAAGCTGAAGCTATCAGATTAGGCGTTTCAAGAGCTCTTTGCGAAATCAACGAAGAATTCAGAGGGATGTTAAAACCTCACGGTGTTCTTACTAGAGATTCTAGAATGGTTGAAAGAAAGAAACCAGGTCAGAAAAAAGCAAGAAAGAGATTCCAATTCTCAAAACGTTAATTTTTTTCAGACATCAGATTGGAGATGTCAGATTTCAGATTTTTTGTCTGCTGTCTCATATCTAAAATCTATTAATCTAACTTTAAAAATTGCCCGTTACGTTTAGCATCCAAACGCTTCTCCCATCTATAGAAGTTGTTGATTGTTTAAGAAACGGAAAGTAAACTAACAAAAAAAGAAAACATGGCAAAAGCAAATGTAAAAGACCTTCTAGAGGCTGGCGTACACTTCGGTCACATGACTAGAAAGTGGAATCCAAATATGGCTCCATACATTTTCATGGAGAAAAACGGTATTCACATCGTAGATTTACATAAAACTGCAGTTAAATTGGACGAAGCTTGTAACGCTTTAGAAAAAATAACTTCTGCAGGTAAAAAAGTTCTTTTCGTAGCGACTAAAAAGCAAGCGAAAGAAGTTGTTGCTAAACATGCAGCAGAACTTAACATGCCTTACATCACAGAAAGATGGCCAGGTGGTATGTTGACGAACTTCGTAACTATCAGAAAAGCGGTTAAGAAAATGAACGCTATCGATAAAATGAAGAAAGATGGTACTTTCGAAACTTTATCTAAAAAAGAAAGATTACAAGTTGATCGTCAAAGAGCTAACTTAGAAAAGAACTTAGGTTCTATCTCTGATATGGTGCGTCTTCCGTCTGCTATCTTTGTAGTAGATATTATGAGAGAACACATCGCTGTTACAGAAGCTAAAAAATTAGGTATTCCAGTTTTCGGTATCGTTGATACTAACTCTGATCCTAGAAAAGTTGACTTCGTTATCCCAGGAAACGATGATGCTTCTAAAGCTATCGATATGGTACTTTCTGTAGTATCAGAATCTATCAAAGAAGGACAATCTCAAAGAAAAGCTGAGAAAGAAAAATCTAAAGAAGAAGGGGAGAAGGCTACAGCAGAAAAAGATGCTGACTTCGAAGCTTAATCAACAGATTAATTGAAATAAAAAAAGGTTCAGAATTTATTCTGAACCTTTTTTGTTTTATTAATTGTAAATACAAAAAACTTAAGTACCAATACTTAAAATTATATTTTTTGAGATTGTTTTTTTTGAAGCATAAATCTTATCACAAACATTACAACTGAAATTATATTCACCTTTGTCTAATGTAAAGTACATGTTGCTTTTTGACGGAACAGCAATGTCTTTATGAGAAGATCCTCTTACGTTAAGAATAAGATTACATGCAGAATTATTTTCAAATACAATAATAACATCATTTTCTTCCGGATCTTTACCATTAATAATGTCATTAATTAAATCAACAAAATGTTGTAGTTGTTTAGCTTTATTCTCTAGTAACAGTTTATCATACAATGCTTGATTCATCGTATAAATAGGTTGGTTGAAATTTGGAGTAGGATGAACTGCTCGTGCTGACATTGCAGGGCCGAGATCACTTTTCATCCAAGATTGATTTTTTAATGTAGTAAGACGTTTTTTTAGAAAAGTCAAGTACTGATCATCACTATGAGCTTTACTAATATATTGTTGTATTTCTGATATATTATTACTTTTTGTGATATGATTTTTAGAATTATTGATAGTACATTGACTTAGCAAGAGTCCGGAAAATGCTGATAAAAGCAAGTTTTTCATGATTTAATTTGAAATCTGATATAGGTTATAGTTTTTCCTTTTGCTGAGAATAATTGCTCGTAATAAGTCTGTATTTCTCTTAGAAGTGGTGTTCCTGGTTCGTACTCTGGTGCACCATAAATATCGTGATGAGCTGTGATAATATTGTGTCCTGCGCCTTGCAAATAACCTAATGTATATCCATGTAAAAATTCTGAATCTGTTTTTAGATGAACAACACCTTCTTTCTTCATGATTTTTTTATAACGATCAAGGAAGTCAGGATGGGTAAGACGATGTTTTGTACGTCTGTATTTTATCTGTGGATCTGGGAAAGTAATCCAAATTTCGTCGACTTCATTTTCTGCAAAGAAGTGTTCAATCAATTCGATTTGAGTTCTTAAAAAAGCGACATTATTCATTTCAGATGTATGAGCTTCTTTTGCCCCAAACCAAAAACGAGCGCCTTTGATGTCAATACCAATAAAGTTTTTTTGGGGAAAAGCTTTGGCTAATCCAACACTGTATTCACCTTTTCCGCAGCCGAGTTCTAGGACAATAGGATTATCATTTTTAAACACGTCCTTTCTCCAATTTCCTTTTAAGGGATAATTGTTAAGTGCTTCCTCGCGGGTTGGTTGAAAGACGTTAGGTAATACTTTATTCTCTTCGAATCTTGCTATTTTATTCTTGCCCATTTTGAATTTTAATGAATTCAAAAATAAGAAAATTTAACTTAGCTTTAACAATTATTATGTTAAATTACAAGGCAGAATCGGTCAAATGTGAATTTCGTAGACGTCTTTGATAAATTGGAAGATAACGTTCGATATAAGGCTTCACCGCTTCGTAATTACCAGCTTCTGTCAAATAAGAAATATTATCTGAACTATAGATGAATTGCAAGAAATTTGGGATGAATTCTTTAGGGATTTTTAAACGTGTAAAATAGTCGTCGCCAAAATACTTTTGAATACCACTAATGCTTTTTTCCATCTTTTCATATTCATAAAGGCGCTTTTTCTTTTTCGCTTCCCCAGATAACATGTCGTAAAGACTGCTTATGCTAAGACTGTATCCGCCATCGCGAAAGCCTAACAACGACTCTTGAGGCGAGGTGCCATCACCCTTCGGCGCAGGCAGTCCAATAACTTTTCGGAGTTCGTAAGATGTGTCCGTACTTTTAAGACTGGTTACATCTTTTCTCAAATTTCCGCTAGCTTTAAAGGCTGATACAACAACTTCTTGTATTTCGTAGTAGGCGATGCTCAACTCAACGAAGTTTTTATTTAATGCTAATAATTCGTTGGTTAAAGTAATGTCTTTTCGATCGGTGATAATTGAGGTGAATCTAATAACGTCGCCACTTTTTGCAGGAATACTAAAATTTCCGTTATAATCTGCTAAAACCGTGTTTTGTGTATTAAGATTGGTTACATAAAACTGATTAAGAAAAAGATTGGAATGATCTCTCAAATAGATTTCCCCATTGTAAGTTTGAGCTTTTAGAGAAAAGCTAAATATCGTGATAAAAAGTAGTAAAAGTTGTTTCATTTCGAGAAGCAAAAGTATTGAGAATTTTCCCTATTTGTTGTGTTTATGATAAATAAAAAGGGTTAAAGTTATATTAAACTTTAACCCAGAATTGTTAATTTGTTATAATTAAATTTTTAGTGATAGATTTTTTAATTGTTTTTAAGTAAAATCCAACCTTTTTGCTGAGTTGGCGAAGGTGCGCCAAGATCTGTCCATTCCAAAATGTACCAATAGGTGTCATTTGGCAGCGGTTTACCATTGAGTTTTCCGTCCCAGATGTAATCTTTTTTCTCTGCAGAATCATATACTTTTTTACCATATCTATCGATAATGATAAACTTAGCATCCGTTTTTGATTTTAATTCAGAATAATCAACATAATCATTTCGACCGTCGCCATTTGGCGTAATGGTATTCTGTATTTTGAGAATGCTAAAGTTTGCCGTTGTTGGGGCGCAATTACTAGACGTTTTTACCGATACCGTATAGAGGCCAGGTGTGCTAACATCCGGAAAAACATTTTTGATACTAAACGGGCTGTAATATGACGGCCCTTCGAGTGCATATTCGTATGGAGGAACACCACCTTCTGCTTTTACTGTAACCGTTGTACCATCAATAATTATAGCTGTAATTTTTGCCGATTCAGCTTGAGTTACTTTAACTGGTTGAGAATATTTGCAGCCATTTTGTGCTTCAAGGACGACAACATAATTTCCTATTGAAGCATTATAAGTTTCTTTATCCCAAATTGGCGTATTAAGATCTTCCGCTTTGTACCAAACATGACTTCTGAAACCCGAACCAACTTTTAAATCGATGGTTGTACCGCTACAAATCGATTCGTCTTTAAGTTCTGTTGAAGCTTCTGGACGATTGATGTTGATTGTTAATTCTGCTAAAATAGGGCATAAGCCAGTTGATGACGAAATACGCAAATAATAAGTTTTTGTATTTGTAAATGTCAAATCTGAACTTGTTACAATATCGTTGTTATTTTGAGCACCAGATTTTGAGTTGTGATAAGTAAAATTTAAACTTTGATCAGTTGTGAAGTTAGTTCTGTAATTATCAAGATTGCTAACTGTGTATTTTCCTTCCAGATCGCCACATTCTGGAATCGTTTCTTTATCTTTTAATAACGAAATTTTAGGGCCGACTTTTAATGTGATTTTTGCTGAAGCTTCTGCGCAATGCTTTGGTTTTACTTTTACCCAAACATCTGCTGTGTCAGTTGCAAAAGACCACTTGTCTGTTGTGATTAGATATGAAGAAGTCATTGCTGCATTTGTATAATATTTAATATCATCAAAATGCGAACTGTTTGTAAGGATATAGGGTGTCACATCTGTCGAGAATGTTACATCTGCTTTGCCATCAAGGTCGTTATCACAAAAAGTTCTAGTCAGTCTAGTTGTATCCAAATCAGGTTTTGGTTCGCCGATAACTTCCACGACGTCAGATTTTGTTGGACAAGGCGCACTTGCAGATTTAACAATGACAAAATATTTACCAGGTTTAACAGTGATTGTTCTACTGTTAGTAATCATTGTGCTAGGATCATTGTCATTATACCATTCCCATGATGTGTGGCCAGCTCCTGCATCTAGAGTATAAGTTGAAGTGCCATCATCGCAAATGCTGTAAGGCGCACCTGCGAAAGTTGGCTTAGGAGGACTTTGACGTGATAATTCTAACTTAAAAATTCTTGCACAATACGTCGCATTCCAAACTCTAAAGTAAAAGGTGCTAACGCCATCTGCGATATTAAGCGTTGTCGGATTGTTAACTGTTATGCCATCTATATTATTTTGAGCATCAGAAAGGGATTTGTAATAAGTTCCGCTTAATCCTGTTTCGTGAGTGAATTTACTTAGATAATCGTAAGCGTTAACATCATTACAAACATTTTCTTTATAGGTTTCTGTTCCGCCAGTTGCATCGGGAATTGCGTTGCCAATTTTTAATTCAACTTCTTTGATGACAAGATCGCAGTCAGATTCTACACGAACCCAAATTTTATTATTGCTAGGCGTGAAGATATATGGCGTGTTTTGTGGTAATGCATTAGTAGGTGCTTCAGCATCAGGTTTTGATTTAAAAAAATTAATTGTAAAACCAGCAGAGTTTGTCATAATACCACCAATAACATCATTAAGAATCGCTTGATAATTGCCATCTAGTTTGCCATCTTCCTCGTCGCAATGGAGCTTTGTGTAGTTTTCGGGTTTAACATCAGGAGCTGACATAATTTTTAAAGTCACTTTTCTGACAGCATGACAACCTAAAGTATTTTCAATTCTTGCATAGACAATTGTGCCATCTATTGCAGGATAGGGGCTTGAAATTTCTTCTAATGCAACTTGGTTTTCTGCTCCAGTTGGCGATGTATAGTATCTAACACTTTTGAAATTTGGTACTGTTGTGTACTTGGTTTTTGTTAAATCAAAACTCGCAGAATTTGTAGTCGAGCATTCTCCAACGGTCGTGTCTGTTGCAATAATTTGGTTAATAATAATTGTATGTTTAACCTTTTCTGTCACTGTTCCGGAAGCGTTGGAAATATTGTATTCTATCTCATCGGTTTGGTTGGTAATATCTTGATTAGGAGTATAAGTAAAAGTGGCACCACTAACAACTACAGTTCCTTTGGTTGGTTGTTTTGTAATGTTAATACTTGCAACGGCTTCGCCTGTATTGTATTTAAAACTTGGTGTAAAAGTTTTCACGCCACAGATGCTGTCTGTGACCTCTTTTTTGCAATTTTCAAATTTATAAGGCAAAGTTTCTTCGGGATCACAAGAACCTTCTGTTATACGACATTTATATGTTCCGGGTTTTGTTGGTTTAAAAATGTGAGGACTTGCAGCCTCTGTTAGGATAGTTGTAGGATCGTCAACGTTGAACCATTCATACTTGGTGTAACCTTGCGGTAGCTCTAAAATCGCGTATGGAATGCAAGCATTTTCATCTACATTTACAATTAAAGGTATTCTAGTGAAACCTGCAAAAAAACCACCGTAACCAACATTAGAATCTCCTGCCGAAATACCAGCAGTAACCGCTTTGGTCGACTCAACTGAGATATTGCCAGTTACATTTAGTATCGAATAAGTGCCCCAATCAGTGGCACCAGAAACAGGTTTTAAATCTGAAGGATTAATAGTTTGAATAATAGTAGAGCCATTTTTTACTATAACCGTAGCGCCTTGTTGCGTAATGATGTTTAGTTTGGTAGTATAAGATTTTGGACCAATCTTGTCAATATCAGAAATTTCATCAATAACTTTTGGAAGATAGCAACTGATAGGTGGAATAAAATTCATACCTCCAGTAGAGACGGCTTTAATGGTTTCTATACCATTTTTAGTGTCATTTTCTACGCCAGCCATTAATTGGTAGACATATATTTTCTTTTTATCTTTCGTTTTGATGTATAGATTGTAATGATCGCTACCTTGAGGTTTGTATTTCGTATCGTCTATTCTGAAGTGGTCTCCTGGATTAGCAAGTGTCGCAATTGGTGATGTTTCATTATTAACGTAGATATCGGTATTTGGCTGGGTAGCGACTACAATAGCGCCTTCCATATCGTTGCCAATTTTACCATAACCTTTAACGATAATAAATTCGTCGCCTAGTTTATCGGTTGGTACTGATTGATCCATCAATATATCTGATCCGTCTCCACTAAATGCAATTTTTGACTGTTGCCCATTGAAGTTACCATTAGTCACCGAAATTGGTTTATCAGCAGTTATATGCGCTCCTGTAAAGGCATCTAAGTTACTAAGATTACTAAGACTTTTCCCTTGCAAAATATAAGATTGTCCTCTGTTGAGCGTTACTGTGTATGAAGCCTGTGTAGGAACATTATTAAAAACTAAAGGTTTTTTGAATCCATCTATTTTTACGAGCGTATTGTCTTGCGTTGCAATAACACTCGTCATAAAATTGAGATCTTTGTGACTAAAGTTATTTGGTGATACAACAGTGTAAAAAACACGACCTAAAGCTGCTTCACCTTTTGAAGTTAAAATCTCAGCATGTGCATCAACACCAAATCTAAAGTTTGCAAAAAAAGGAAAGTCAGCTCTAACATAAAGTCCCATGGTGCTAGCTTTTCCCAAAGCTGTAGCATCTTTTGTAATCATGTATTGACGATCGATGCCAATAGCCGCAGGACTACCTTTTTTGATATTGGCTTGATAGATTATCTTATTGTTGTTGTAGACATATACCGTAAATTCTGTTGCAGAATTTGTTGATAAATGTAAAAACTGAGTTAGCGGACTTGTGTTACCTTGATCATCGAACATCGGTGCGAACCAATGCTCTTTATCAAATTGTGCGGAAAACTGTGTGAAAAAAAATAGAAGTATAAACGCCGATAAAAACCTTTTCATTAAAATAATACTTATGCTAACAAATGTAACGATAAAATGGCAAAAGTATTATGGATAAAAGGCTTTTTAACTAAAAATTATTCGTGTTTTATTAATAATTTTTCAATAGAATCCAGCTTTTTAATTGTTGTGATTTTCCAGATGTTGGCTCTATCCAATCAGCAACATACCAATAGGTACCTGTCGGCAAAACGCGGCCGTTTTGTTTACCATCCCAAATAAATTGGTTGGCAGAATTACCTTCAAACACTAAAACACCGTTTCGATTATAAACTTTAAAACGAGCTTCGGTTTTATTTAATAATTCAGAAAGATTGATTACATCGTTTTTGCCATCGGCATTTGGGCTGATGACATTGGCAATATTGACTACCGAAAAATCTCTAGATACAAGCCCACAATCATCACTGGATTTGACGTAGATCGTATGGTTACCAAGCGACACATTTTTGAAAATCGAAGAATCTTGGAAGCTACCAGGAAATGTGTTGTCATCCAATGAATATTTGTAAGGCGCTGTGCCACCAATTGCTTTAATAGTCACGGTTGATCCATTAATCTCGATAGCATCTATAATAGCAGTTGGCGCTTGCTTGACTTCGACAGTTTGTGTATAAAAGCAAGCATTATAACCAAGTTTTACGGTGTATACGCCAACGGGTACATTTTCAATTTTTTGAGTGGTAGCATTGGTTTGTGTTATGGGGTCTTTAAAACTCCATTCGTACGATGTAAAGAAAGTGCTTGGGCTCGGGCCTTCGCCAGCATCTAAAGTTGTCGTTGTATTTTTACAGATTTTAACTTCTTTTGGCATATTAGATTTTGCTGGTTGCTTTAGAATGAATGTTATTTCTTCAATATCATCACACTTGTTAGGTTGGTTATAACGGATGTAATACTTATTCTGTGAGGTAGATGTTAATAGGACTTTAGTACTATTAAGTACATTATTTTGCTTTTTTGCATCTTCTTCGGTTTTATAAAATTGAGGTATTCCTTCTATGTTATCAGCGATGTCTTTATAATAATCCAAAAGGTCAATTTCTTTATAGCCTTCAAGTTTATCATCACAAATCGCAATATCCGAATGAGGCTTCGGTGTGCTGTTTGAATTTTTAGAGAATGTTATCTCTTTCGTAACTGGATCACAATTTCCAGGTTTCACCCAAATCCAGACACTTTTCGAATTCGTAGTAAAACTTATTTTATTAATTGGAACTTCATTCGGATTGTTCGTGTTTATTGGCTCATTTTCATAATACCTAATTTGAAAATTGGGATGGCTGTCAAGAATTTGTTTCGTGTTCTCATCATCCAAATTCACATTATAGATGTTATCAAAGTCTTCATCACAAACTTTAAAAGTTGTATTCATGAAATTAGGCATCGTTTGCCCTTCAATGTTAATTTGCCCTTTAATACTGCAAGCGCCATTAAGTTCAATTTCTACCTCGTAATATCCAGCATCTTCATATTTAACAAGATAGGTGGGAAAGTTACCTGACAAAATCTGAACCCCATCTTTGTACCATGTATATTTGGTTGCTCCAATTTCCGTCGCGTCAATTTGTCTGTTTTCGCCTGGACAAAGTGCATTACCATTATTTTCTGTCCAGTCACGCCCTAAATCTTTATTTCCAAAACTTCTACCTTTTAAAAAAACCGCTGAATCGTATCTTCCTTGTATATCACCATGGTCGGAAATTACTAATTTCATTCGGTATTTAACGCCAACTTCAATATTTGCAATTGCTTTTAACACTTTTGTTTCTCCATTAAAATTATGAGTTGGATACCTAGAATCATTAAAAGAACCAAAATATTGAATATTGCTTGGACATGTTTCAGCACCATTTATTGTTAGAGACGTTACAGGGATATTTGTTCCTGGTACGACAGCTATGTTTTTGAAAGGCTCTGTATTGTCAGCTTTTTTGATTAAAAAAGCAAAAGCATCAGAATAATTACAATTATCTGGTCGATATTCTTCTGACAAAAACATATACTCAAATGCAATACTGTTTTTATTTTTAGATATGAAATCAAATTCTAAAACCGTTGCGTTTAATAAATTATCTGTTGGTAGTCCTGCATTTTTTAGTGCATCAAACAAGTCTGGATCAGATTTCCAAGACGAATCCTTCTCGTCTTGTAGACTAGAATTTGGTCCAACTGCAAGATTCGCCATTCCTGTTGAAAGAATGATACCTTCGTTAAAAGCTAAGCTGGAATTATTTTTATTGAAATATCCCCAGCTTTTTTTACCTCCTCCAAATTCTTTCCCATAAATATTAATATTATCAACAGCGATACAACTTTGATTGTTCCCTACAAAAATATCTTTAACAAGTTGGTCTGCTGTATATGAAGTTGTATTAATACTAATACTTTGGGCATTTGATGAAAAATATCCAAATATTATTAGATTAAAAAGTAAAAGTTTATGGAGTAGATTTTTACACATTTTTTGCTTTCCTATTTTCTTGTTGAGAATTCGGGGCAACAAAATTACAATATTTAATATTGTTAAATTCTTTAATGTTATTAAAATAATTTTAAACAAAATAAAAATCCCAAGCTCGTAAAAACTTGGGATTCTAAATGAAAATATGAAAATGATTTAGCGTAAAATTTGTGTCGAAACTAGGCAAGAGCGCATTTTTTCGTAAGTCCGTTTGATGTCGTTGTCCAGTCCAATAGAAAAGCGGATAAGTCCGTCCGACAGTCCCATGCTTTTTCTTTCCTCTTCCGGTATCTCTGACGAGGTTGAACTTCCGGATGCAGAAAATAATGTTTTGTAAAATCCAAGACTTACAGCAAGATAACCAAGGTTTTCGTATTGCATCATTTCCATGACTTCGTTGGCTTTTTGGGTTGTGCCTACGTCTAAAGTCAACAGGCCGCCATAGCCATATTCTTCGCGCATCATCGATTTGTAAAGCTGATGATCTTTGTGAGATTGTAGACCTGGATATTTAACAACCAAGCCATCTTTTTCGAACATTTCTGCAAGATAAAGCGCATTGTGGCTATGTTGCTTCATTCGGATGTGAAGTGTTCTTAGGTTTTTAAGAATATTGGCAGCGCGCAAACTATCCATTGTCGGACCAAGAAGCATACAAGCACCAGTGTTTACATTTTTAAGATCGTTAATGAAATCTTGCGTTCCACAGATGACACCGCCAACTGTATCGCTGCTTCCGTTAATGAATTTTGTTAAACTATGGATAACCACATCAGCGCCTAATTCTTTAGGAGAAATACATAACGGAGAAAACGTGTTGTCAACAACCAGTTTTAGATTGTGTTTTTTTGCGATTTGCGATAAAGCTGCAATGTCAGCAACTTCCAAAAGTGGATTGCTAACAGATTCGCAGTACAATACTTTTGTATTTTGCGTGATGGCTGCCTCCACCAAATCCAATTTTGTAATATCAACAAAACTCGTGTTGATGTTATAGTCTGGAAGAAAATTCTTCATGAATGCATAAGTCCCGCCGTAGATTGTTCTACTAGATACAATATGATCGTTTGATTTGCAAAGTTGCATTAATACCGACGTTATCGCACCCATTCCCGAAGCGGTTACATTCGCAGCTTCTGTAGCTTCCATTTGTGCAAGAGCTTCACCCAAGTACAAATTGCTAGGCGAGGAGTGGCGAGAATATAGATAGCAGCCATCTGTATTCCCTTCGAAGGTGTCAAACATCGTTTTGGCTGATAAAAATGTATAAGTCGAACTATCAGAAATGGAAGGATTAACGCCTCCAAATTCCCCGAAGTATTGTAAATCTTGAATGTTGTTAGCTGGATCGAATGTGTTCACGTTGATTATTTTATACAAATATTGCAGAAAGTATTAATTTTTACAAGCTGTTGATTAATATTTGGATAATATTACAATGTTTATATTGTTTGTTAGATTTTATTGCGTAAATTTGATTTAAAACTATCTGCTTAATAGAATATTTTATGAATCTCGACGATACTGACAAAAAACTTTTGATGCTTCTACAGGAAGATTCAAAAATGACAACTAAAGAAATCGCTAATCAGCTTAATCTTTCGGCAACTGCAGTATACGAAAGGATTAGGAAGCTTGAAAAAAACAAAGTTATCAAAAAATATGTTGCATTAATCGATAAACAATTGGTTAATCGAGATTTTGTCGTTTTGTGTCACATCAAACTTACGCAGCACAAAAAAGAGTATTTGCAAGAGTTTGAAAAAGAAATTTCAGAACTGCAAGAAGTCATGGATTGCTTCCATGTGAGTGGAGACTTTGATTACATTCTAAAAATCGGTGTTGCTAATATTAAAGAATATCGAAGTTTTATAGTTAACAAGTTGACGGTCGTAAAACATATCGGAAGTTCTCACAGTGCTTTTGTTATTGGTGAGGTCAAATCCACAACAGCGGTTTCTATCATATAAAAAAACCAGTCAATTTTAATTGACTGGTTTTTATGTTTTTAAAGACTTAATCTAAGATTATAGGCTAACTCTTACGAATCCTACAACTTTAAGATCACCGTTAACTGACTTTACATAATCAGCTACTGACATACCACCATCTTTGATGAATGCTTGGTGTACCAAAGTGTTGTCTTTGTAGAATTTCTGCATTTTACCTTTAAGGATGTTATCGATAATGTTAGCAGGCTTACCTTCTTTAGTTAAGATATCTCTTTCTATTTCTAATTCTTTGTCGATAGTTTCTTGAGAAACTTGAGTCTCGTCAAGTGCGATAGGATTCATCGCAGCAGCTTGCATAGATACAGCTTTTGCAGCTTCTTCAGCGCCATCTACGTTTGCAGAAAGCGCAGTGATAGCAGCGATTTTGTTACCAGCGTGGATATAAGCACCTACGAAAGGACCTTCGATTCTTTCGAAAGCACCGATTTCGATTTTTTCTCCGATAACACCAGTTTGCTCGATTAATTTATCAGCAACAGTAATACCGTGGAAATCAGTAGCTAATAATTCTTCTTTAGAAGCAGCTGTGATAGCCATTTCAGCTAATTCGTAAGCTAACTCTACGAAAGCTTCATTTTTAGCAACGAAGTCAGTCTCACAGTTAAGAGAGATAATAGCACCTAACGTGTTATCTTCGTTAACTCTAGCGATTACAGCACCTTCTGTTGACTCTCTGTCAGCTCTATTAGCGGCAACTTTTTGTCCTTTTTTTCTTAAGATTTCGATAGCTTTTTCGAAGTCACCTTCTGCTTCTACTAATGCTTTTTTGCAGTCCATCATACCTGCACCTGTTGTGTTTCTTAGCTTTGCTACGTCTGCTGCTACTGGTGTATACATATTTGTAATGATTTTTATAAATTTTAAAAAAAAGTGATATATTTAATCGATTTTTTTTTGCGTGGCAAATATACTAAAATATCCACAAACTAAAAAGATAGATTCTACGTTAAAAATTGTAAATGTAATTTTGTGATCCATGAAGAAAATAGTTTTACTTGTTATGATTGCGGTTTCAGGGATGTATTATGCGCAAGTAAGTGTGTTTACAGCAATGAATTCTAATGACCCTAACGTGGTGCAATCTTTTATAACGGCAAATCCCAAGCATCCAAAAGTTCCGGAATTAGAAAAGAAACTTCAAGGTATGCGATATACAGTTGTGAGTAGTTCGGGCTCTGGTAACGATGCAGAAGCAAAGCCCAAAGTTTCTAAATTGACACCTGAAAAGCTTGAAAAAAATATCAACAAATCAAAAACATCAGAAAGTGCTGAGAAAACAGCGGCTATTTTAACGAACTTATTTAACGATAACAGAAACTCTAAGGAAGCGGTTTTACAAATCGTAAACAGATCTTCTTGTGAGTTAGTTGTAAAAGTTGCAGGAAAAAAGAAATATTACAATCTGAATGTACCGTCCAAAAACCAAAATTATATCCTTATTGAGAAAGGGAATTATAACTTAACAACTTCTATTTGCGGTGCCTCGTATACTTCTAATAAAAGTATTACTGCAAGTACAATCATTACACTTGGTAATAAATAACTAAAATTAATTATAAAAACCGATACAAAAACGCTTCAAATTTTTGAAGCGTTTTTATTTGATATAAACTATTCTAGTCAATCTTGCCTTCTCCAAATTTTTTGTAGATGTGTCTTTTTGCAAAACGACTTAGCAAATCTGCTTTCGACATTTTTTGAAGTTCCAATGCATTTGTATTTTTATCATTAAAATGTTGGGTTTTAGTGATAGAAAATATTTCATAATACAAAAGGAGCGATGGATGTTGTTAATTCGGATTGATGCTATAATAAAGACAAATGAAGGTTATTGGTTAGAGATTGCTTGCTGCTATGTCGATGGAATTCTTTTTTTTAATATACCTATTATTAGGTATGGTTTTAGACTAGCTTTTACTGTATTTTTACTATAGGCTAGCTGATAGACAGATGGTTGCTAATTCTAATGTTAATTCGAAGACATATAATCTTATCAATTTGCAACCAAATACAATGTATAAAGTTTTTATTAAACCAAGTTGTGCATCAGGAACACGGACAAGCGCTACGTTTTTTACAAAAGTATTATCCAGTAGAATCGCTTCACAAAATTAAAGTTGAAGTTTATCCAAATCCAGCAACTTCAATATTGTATTTTACTGAAGCACTTTCAGATCTTAAAATATTTGAGTCGGGTGGGAGAGCTGTAAAAGTCTTCGATCAAAATAATTTGAGTGTAAATGTTTCAAAACTTAGTAATGGCGTTTATACATTGATTGGATATAATGAAAAATTAGAAAAAATCACAAAAACCTTTATTAAAAAATAGTAAAAAAAATCCCCTCAACTTCTATTAGGGGATTTTTTATATTAGAATTTGAATTAATCAACCATGGCTTCTCCAGATTTTCTGTAAATGAAATTTCCGTAGATGTGTCTTCTTGCAAAACGACTTGGTGAATCTGCGTTCACCATTTTGATAAATGTATTTCTTGGAACACCGATGTATTCGTACATTTTACCATTCAAATGTTGAATTTTCAAGATTGATTTTTCGTAATCAAAATCTTCAATATTACTTTTAGAAATTGTTTCCCTGTATTCTTCTTTATATTTTTCTTGAGTTTCTTTATTGATGCTCACCAAAAAATGATAGGCTTCAATAACTGTCTTGCTTTTTTCTTCAGCTTCCAATTTCCCAACTTCATCATTGACGAATTTATCAGGATGCGAATCCTTCATCGTGTTTCTGTAAATGGTTTTCAACTCTTTAAGAGTTACATCTTTATCTACTCCAAGAAGTTTTCTGTGCTCACCAATTCTTTTCATTGTTCTAAATTTTAATGAATTCAGATACAATTACGTTCTGAATTTTGGAGTGCAAAAGTACAAATTAAATTTTGAATTTTAATGTTAAAAAATTGATAATGTGATAATTGGCATTTAATCATTTTTTGAGTTAATTGCTTATCTTTTTTAATATAAAACTTCAAAAAATGAATCTGTGTGCCGAGAAAATTGAAATCATCAAATGGATTCAATCATTAGAAAATCCAGCATTGATTGAAGAAATCAACAAAATCCGAAAAAGAAAATCTTTCGATTTCGAAAAGGAATGGGAAAGAGGGATTTCGGTTGCGGAAGCTCGAAAAAGAACTTCTGATTATATAAAAACTTTACCTTGGAAGAAATAAATATTATTCTTCAAAGCAATGTTATAGACTATTTGGAAGAATTGGTATTGACCTTGTTTCAAAATGAATATTTTGGATTTGAGGAAGATGCGCAAAAATATGTACAAAGAATATATGATTTCATTGAATACAATTTACCCATTTTTCCATTTAATAGCACACTCGAAAATTTATTAGAATTAGGATCTAAATATATTTTCTACAAAGCAAATACAAATACGACTTGGTATATTTTTTTTGAGAATTTTGGAAATCGCTACCTCGTTACTTTCATCACCTATAGCCATTCTGAATTGAAGAAATATTTGTAATTTTTTTCCATTAATATTGATCTAAAAAGAAAAATCCCCTCACTTTCGTGAAGGGATTATTTATTGCCAAACTCACTGAGTTTATTTTACTTCTTCGAAGTCAGCATCCTGAACATCGTCAGCACCACCGTTAGCAGCACCTCCTTGTTGTTGTCCAGCATCTGGTCCTGCTTGTTGACCTTGAGCGTACATTTCTTCTGAAGCTGCCATCCAAGCAGCATCTAATGCTTCAGTTTTAGTTTTTGTAGCATCAAAATCTTTAGCATCGAATGCAACTTTCAATTCTGCTGCTGCAGATTCGATAGCCGCTTTTTTGTCAGCTGAAAGTTTGTCACCAAACTCTTTCAATTGCTTTTCAGTTTGGAAGATTAATCCGTCTGCTTTGTTGTAAACCTCGACCTCTTCTTTTTTCTTAGCATCAGCAGAAGCATTTTCTTCAGCTTCACGCTTCATTCTTTCGATTTCTTCATCAGAAAGACCTGAAGAAGCTTGGATTTTAATCGATTGCTCTTTACCAGTTCCTTTATCTTTTGCAGAAACGCTCAAGATACCGTTAGCGTCGATATCGAAAGTTACTTCGATTTGA
This sequence comes from Soonwooa sp. T0.1_25, assembly GCF_057652215.1. Lineage (NCBI taxonomy): Bacteria > Pseudomonadati > Bacteroidota > Flavobacteriia > Flavobacteriales > Weeksellaceae > Soonwooa > Soonwooa sp. T0.1_25. The sequence goes on from NZ_JBYFBZ010000013.1 coordinate 19,297, forward strand.
GGAACTCCTCTTGGCGCTGGTGGAATATCTGTTAAATCAAATTTACCAATCTCTTTGTTATCGTTAAACATTGGTCTTTCACCTTGTCCTACTCTGATGCTTACCGCAGGTTGATTATCAGAAGCAGTAGAGAATACTTCAGATTTCTTAGTTGGGATCGTAGTGTTTGCTTCAATTAATTTAGTGAAAACAGAACCCATAGTTTCGATACCTAAAGAAAGCGGAGTAACATCTAATAGAAGTACATCTTTTACATCACCTGTTAAAACTCCTCCTTGGATTGCAGCACCAATTGCTACTACTTCGTCTGGGTTTACACCTTTTGAAGGTTTTTTACCAAAGAATTTTTCTACTTCTTCTTGGATGATTGGGATTCTTGTAGAACCACCAACCAAAATCACCTCGTCGATATCAGATGTTGATAAACCTGCATCAGATAAAGCTTTTTTACAAGGCTCCATTGATCTTCTTACCAAATCAGCAGATAATTGCTCGAACTTCGCTCTTGTTAAAGATTTAACCAAGTGTTTAGGTCCAGAAGCTGTTGCTGTGATATATGGCAAGTTGACTTCTGTTTGAGTTGAAGAAGATAACTCAACTTTTGCTTTTTCAGCCGCTTCTTTTAAACGTTGAAGTGCGATAGGATCCGCTTTAAGATCTACTCCTTCTTCAGCTTTAAATTCTTCAGCCAACCAGTTGATGATAACATCATCAAAGTCGTCACCACCAAGGTGTGTATCTCCATTTGTTGACAATACTTCGAATACACCATCACCTAAATCAAGGATTGAGATGTCGAAAGTACCACCACCAAGGTCATACACTGCAATCTTTTGATCTTTATGGGCTTTATCAAGACCGTAAGCCAACGCTGCAGCTGTAGGTTCATTGATAATTCTTTCGACTTTAAGACCTGCGATTTCTCCAGCTTCTTTAGTAGCTTGTCTTTGTGCATCGTTAAAGTATGCAGGAACGGTAATTACCGCTCTTGTAACTTCTTGACCTAAATAATCTTCAGCTGTTTTCTTCATTTTTTGAAGAATCATAGCAGAGATTTCTTGAGGTGTATATTCTCTATCGTCGATTTTTACTTTTACAGTATCGTTTGGTCCAGCAACTACTTTGTAAGGTACTCTTGTGATTTCTGAAGCGTCATCTTTAAAGTGCGTTCCAATAAATCTTTTGATAGAGTAAACCGTTTTTGTTGGGTTAGTTACCGCTTGTCTTTTTGCAGGATCACCTACTTTTCGCTCGCCATCTTCTGTAAATGCTACAATAGATGGTGTTGTTCTTTTCCCTTCTGCGTTAGGGATAACTACAGGGTCTTTACCTTCCATTACTGCTACGCAAGAGTTGGTAGTTCCTAAGTCAATTCCGATTATTTTGCTCATATTTTTATTTTTTTAGTTTTAAATTGTTGTTAAACATTTCTCAATCTTTGTGCCATTGAGAATTGCTGACATAATTTGTTGTAAACAATGACATATTGTCAGTTTTAGACAATAGTTCGTTTAAAATAGACGTAAAAAGAGTCATCATTTTCGAGTTTTAATTTTTTACGAAGACGATAACGTGTGTTATTGACACTATTTGCGGAGATGTTGAGTGCCGAAGCGATTTCTTTTGAGTTAAAACCTTCATAAAATAACGAAATCAAATTAATATCAGCTGTAGTTATTTCTGGAAATTGCTGTTTTAATTTAACAATAAGTTCTTGAAGATTAGATTTAGAAATATTCTTAATTACCGAGCTTTGATTGGTAAGATTTGCAAACTCTAATTTGATCTGGTTAAAATCGCTTTCAGTAAGGGTTTCCGTCTTTTTAATCTTGTAGAAAGATCTTCCAAAAAAGTTGTTCAGGCTTTCTGACTGTTTTACAAAAGATGATAAATATTGTTGATTAAGCGTGTCTTGTTCTTGGAGGATTATTTCTTTAAGAGGATTGTTTTGAAGTTCGATTTCGATAATTTTTTTGTCTTTTTCGATGCTAATAAGTTTGCGCTTGTTGTTTTTACGTAATAAATAAATACTGAAGGCAGGAATGACCAGCAACAGAGCCGAAATTATAAATATAATAATTACGTTGCTTAGATTTTAATTGTGACCCGTTGTGCATTTTGAAACATTTTAATATTTGATTCGTCAATTCGAGTGTTTTTTCGTAACAGAGTGAAGAAAAAATGTATCGAGAATAGATTTATCTTCAAAATTACAAACTTCTCGATACGATTTTTTTAAAAAAATCTACTCGAAGTGACGAAAACACCTCAAAATGCACAACGGGTTTAATTGTGATAAAGAAAGCTCTTTGGTTTAGACATCGTTTTCTAGCTCAACCAGTTTAATTTTATCACCTGCTGCTTTTTTCGGCTTGCGAAATAGGAGGTCGTAGTATTTTTTTGTGTGTTCTAAAGCTTTGTACGGGTTTCCAATCTCTGCGTAATATTCTTTATAATCGCCATAGATGGTCACAAGATTATCATCTATCTTATATTATTTTAGCACTTCTATATTTTTCGTAGTAGACATAGCCGACATTTTGATAAATTTTTATAAGATTGAGCGTGTCTTTTTGGCTTTCTAAAAGTGGAGTAGATTGATGAAATTTTCTGATTTTTCGGCCAAGACTGGTTTATACATTGGCTTGCTTAAGTATGGCTTGACCTTGTTTTTTTATATTGTTGGTCTGCTTTGCTGCAACTTCAGCATCTAGAAAATATTAATAAGCTTTTTTGAGATTTCCCTTTTGTCCCCAAAAAACACCAAGACTAAGATAAGTGTCTGCTAACCATTCTTTATTATTTTGCTTCAGCGAAATTTCTAGATTCTTGTTAAGTAATGAAAGCGGATAATTGGTATCTGTAAAATTATTTTTATTAACAATTCTATTGACTTCGAGGATGGCATTTTCTTGATAAACCATTGTAATGACTTTTTTTAGACTATCACTTTCTTAAAGTTGGGCAGGTATTAAGCTGAAGCTGGCTAATACAATGATAAAGCTTAGTAGATATTTATTTAGCTTGTTGAACATATACCTAGAAAAGTTTTTTTTATCTTAAACAAGCAAATGTATTAAATTATTAAATAAGAAAAAGCTGTCTCCGATGAAGACAGCTGTTCAAAATTTAGAAAAACTTAAAGATTATTCTTTAACAACTTTTTCTGTTGTAACATTCGAGTTTAGATCTTTCATTTTTACAATGTATACACCTTTAGGCAGATTTGCGAATGAAATGCTTGATTGATTAAAGCTTGTTTTCAAACCCTTACCTTGCATATCATAGATTTGCGCCTCTACAATTTTTTCTTTCGAACTGATATAAAGAGTATTTTTAACAGGATTAGGATACACTTTTATTGTTTTTCTATTTACTTCTGCAGTTGCAAGAGTTGGTGTACATGCACCTAAAATTTGAAATATATTATCTACACCTTTACCATTGTCATAAATTTTTGGAGACCATGTTGCACCATTATTAGTTGATCCCATAGATGATAAGCTATCATCATCGATGTTGTATCCGACCCAACGGATAGGGTAACCATCGTCATTTGTTGTAACACTTAACCAATATTTTTTAGTTAAAACATCAGTTGGGAAATCATAAAGTGTTGGGAAATCAATTTGAATACCTTTAAGATTATCTAGCGTCGAATTAACTAAAATTGTCGAATAGTCATTTCAGTAAGAAAAATCATTAGTTGTCCATATTGTTTACTATGTTGTACCATTGTCAATCGACGATAGTACCTCAAAACTCATTAATTCTAACTCTGCGTCAACGGAGCTAAAATTAGTAAACATCTCCATCTAAGGTTTTGTACTATTTTCTAAACTAAATGTAGGGCTTATTAGCCATTCGTCAATTGGTCCGCTGTCAGGTGGGGCACTACAAACAGCTTCGTAATGGCCGTCTGGTTGCTCCTCAGATATCTGCCAGTTATTAGTTGGATTGGTTTTTACTATTGTCCAGGTAGAAGGAATTGCTCCACCCGAAAAATCTTCGAAAAGATATTGTGCATAGCTAATCTGTATGCAAAACATCAAAAGTAAAAAGAAAGTTTTTTCATATCGTTTAATTTTGGTTCTCAAATTTTAGCAAAAAAAATCAAATTCAATTGTATTTTTTATAGACATCGGATAGGCAATAATGTTAACCAATTGATTATTACATGTTTAGTAAATTCGCTGTTTGTTTCATTTTATAATCAATAATTAATATTAAATCCGAATAAAAATGCGTATTAAAGCGTAAATTTGAGACATATCAAATTCAATTATGGCGCAACAATACAATCCGAGAGATATTACGTGGTTAGGTTTTAATGCAAGAGTATTGCAGGAAGCAAAAGACGAAACTGTTCCGCTACCATTACGAATTCGCTTTTTAGGAATTTTCTCTAATAATCTCGATGAGTTTTTTCGAGTGAGAGTTGCAGGGCTAAAACGTGCTATGGATTTTAAAACTAAAATCATCCAAGAATCTTTCTATGAAGCGCCTTCCAAAATTTTAGAAAAAATCAATAAAATTGTAATTACGCAACAAGAAGATTTTGACAAAACTTGGCGCGAGATTCAAAAAGAAATGGGCAAGCAGAATGTTTTTATTAAAGATTCTAAAAACTTGACTGCCGCGCAGAAAGATTTTGTTGTTAGATATTTTGATGAAGAGGTAGAAAGTAATGTTATTCCGATTCTGTTGCATGATAACGTTCCGATGCCTTATATGCGTGATAAAAGCTTGTATATTGGGATTGCGATGCGCCGTAAAGAATGGAAATACGAAAGTAAATTTGCGATGATCGAAGTCCCAACAAGGACCAATAATCGTTTTGTAATTCTGCCAACTGAGGATAAGTTGGAGAAGAATGTCATGCTTTTAGAAGATGTCATTATCTACAATTTACCGCATATTTTCTCGTATTTTGGATATGATGAGTTCGAAGCCAATTGTTTTAAAGTAACAAAAGATGCAGAGTTTGATTTGGATAACGATATCAAAACCACTCTTGCTGACAAAATCGAAAAAGGTATCAAGAGCCGAAGAAAGGGCAAGCCGACGCGTTTCGTTTTTGATAAAGAAATGGACAAAGCGCTATTAGAATTTTTAATTAAAAAATTAAACCTTTCCAAAAAAGATAGCATCATTCCGGGGCAGAAGATTCACAACTTTAGACATTTTATGGATTTTCCAGATGTTTTTAAAGCTTATGAAAAACCTGTCGAACGGACACAATTCACCCATCCAGCATTTGCGCAAAAGGAGAGAGTTACCGATGTTATTGTGCAGAACGATGTCTTGTTGACGTTTCCGTATCATAACTATGTTCCTGTTATCGATTTGTTGCGCGAGGCGGCTATGGATCCGCATGTTAAGTCGATCCAAATAACGGCTTATCGTTTATCGAGCAGTTCCAAAATCGTCAATGCTTTAGTGAATGCCGTTCGTAATGGTAAGGAGGTGACTGTGATGTTAGAATTGCGTGCCAGATTCGATGAAGAAGCTAATCTTGAATGGAAAGAAAAGTTAGAACTCGAAGGTGTTAAAGTTTTGGTCGGAATCCCGAATAAAAAAGTCCACGCTAAACTTTGTGTTATAAAAAAACGAGTGAATAATAAGACGATTCAATACGGTTTTATTAGCACTGGGAATTTTAATGAAAAAACAGCAAGAATCTACGGTGATAGCTTGTTGATGACAGCCAATCGTTCGATAATGGCAGATATTAATAAAGTGTTCAATGTTTTACGAAAGCCAAAAGAAGATCCAATGCCAGTGCTTAAAACTTGTAAATCTTTGTTGGTTTGTCCACAGTTTATGAGAGATAAAATCATTTGGCATATCGATAAAGAAATTGAAGAAGCTAAAGCTGGTCGCAAAGCGGAGATGATTATTAAGGTTAACTCTTTGAGTGATAAGATTTTAATAAACAAAATGTACGATGCAGCCAACGCAGGAGTCGATATCAAAATGATTGTCCGCGGCATCTATTGTGCTGTTAATCAAAAAGATTTTAAAAAGAAAATCCGTGCCATTAGCATTGTTGATGAGTATCTAGAACATGCGAGGATTATGTATTTCTATAACAAAGGAAAAGAAGATTTTTATCTGTCTTCTGCCGATTGGATGGCTCGTAACCTCGATTTTCGAATAGAAGCAGCAACGCCAATTTTACAAAAAGATCTTAAAAAACAACTCAAAGATATGTTGGATATCCAATTGAGTGACAATGTAAAAGCTAGAATTTTGGACAAAAATATCCGTAACGAATATGTTAAAAATGAAGATGGAAAACCAATTCGTTCGCAAATAGAAATTTATCATTATCTAAAAAATCTGTAGATTTATACTATGAAAATTGCAGCTATAGATATAGGAAGTAATGCAGCTCGACTGTTGATAAATGATGTACAAGAAGTTAACGGCAAGCCAGAATTTACAAAACTTAATTTATTGAGAATTCCGCTTCGTTTGGGGATGGATGTTTTTAATTTGGGCGAAATTGGGGCAGAACGTCAGAAGATGTTCATCAATTCTATGAAGATTTTTCATCAGTTGATGGAGGTTTACAATGTCGAACATTACAGAGCTTGTGCAACTAGTGCGATGCGCGATGCTAAAAATGGCGCAGAACTTATTGAACTAGCAAAAAAAGAAGCACAAATCAACATCGAAATTATTACAGGTGACGAAGAAGCAACCTTGATTTATGAAAATCATGTTGAAGAAAATCTTGATAAAAAATCAGCCTATCTTTATATAGATGTCGGTGGCGGTTCTACCGAATTGACTTTCTACGAAAACGGAAAAATGCTTTACGAAAAGTCATTTAATATTGGGACAATCCGATTGTTGCAAGGTTTGGTGACCGATGATATGTGGTTCGAAATGAAGTCCGAAATCAAGAAAAATATTCTTTCTAAAAATAATGTTGTGGCGATTGGTTCGGGCGGGAATATCAATAAAATTTTCTCTTTAAGTAAGACTAAAGACGGGAAAGCGATGTCTGCAGCGACGCTTAAAAAATATTATAAAACGATGAAAGAAATGAGCATTGTCGAACGTATGTCTTTTTATCAGATTCGTGAGGATCGCGCGGATGTTTTGGTGCCTGCGCTTCAGATTTTTAATAATGTGATGAATTGGGCGGATATTAACCATATTTTTGTTCCGAAAATTTCCGTGGCAGATGGTTTAATTAAAAGCATTTATTCTAAAGTAAAAAAGAAATAATTACTTTGCAATTACTGCTTTTTTGACCTTGTAAAACCTAGTGTTTTAATCTTTTATGATTAAATTAAAATACACAAACCTCCAATTACGGAGGTTTTTCATTTATAAATTACTGTCGACAACGCTGATGTTTTCTCGGAAAAGCTCCACGGGTTTATCTAGTAAAACAGCAATAACTGTGAGGTTGTTATCCAGTCGATCTTCGGGAATGTCGATGTACACGATCCCAGGGATTTTGCTCCAATATAATTTGTTGAAAACTTGATGATTAATCACCGAGCCTTCACCAACAATTCTCACCCGCGAAATTTGATTTTTCAAACCTTTGATGGCGATTGGACCATTTGGTTTTCCATCGACAAAAAGATATAAAGTTTGTCGGTCCTTGCTTAGCGTTGTCAAACCATCAAAATGTCCACTCAGAAGACTGTCGCCAGTATTGTAAAAAGCTTCAGCATGTTTGCTGAGCCAGTTTTTAATTTCAGAATTCTGAGTTTTAACATTCATATTCTGACCATCTTCCGTAAATCCATATTTTTGAAATAAGCCGACATCTTTAGTTTTACTAACTTCTTCTGCAAGTCGATAAACTGCTTGCTTTGTATTTTTAGAATTGATAATTTGGTTAAAATCAAAATTGCTTTCCAAAGTCGGTTCCACGAATTTTGGTTTTTCCTTAAAACTAATTTCGATAACGCTAACATCTTGATCGTAATTTGCATTCGTAATATCGATGTCGAGATTTCCTTTTTTATCGGTTTTAAAATTTAGTTTCGCAGCATTATCATTTAACATTTTAAGACTTAAAACTTCAGTTTGCAAACCATGAAGACTAAGATGTTCTTTGTTGCGATCGAGATAAAGAAATAGTTTTTTTCCATCTTTTGAAAAAGCGGATTTCCCTAAATAGTTTTTAGAATCTAAACCTCGTCGCGTTCCGTAGATTGCTTCAGGATATTTTTTAGTCCAACGACCAAGATTTTCCAAAACATCTTGCTGTTCTTTCACAATCGTTCCATCGGCTTTTGGACCAATATCAATTAGAAGATTTCCGCCCATACTGATGACGTCTGCGAGAGTTCTGACAATCATATTCGGTGTTTTATAATGCGTGTCAAAAGGTTGGTAACCCCAAGAATCGTTCATTGTGTAACATAATTCCCAATAGTCGCCGTCGGGTGCAACAACAGGAACGCCTTGTTCTGCTGTCGCATAATCACCATGTTGGTTGAGCCTAGAATTGATGATAATATCTTTGTTAAATTTTCTAAGATTTGTCAAGGTTTGCGGCGCTTTCCATTCTTCGGAAGTATGTTCCCAATCACCATCAAACCAAATTAAATCTGGTTGATATTGTTGCGATAATTCGTCAAGTTGGTGTTGATAATATTTGACAAAATTGTTCCAACGCTGAGGTTCTTTGGTAATGTCGTAACGCTTTTTAGTTCGCGTTGCAACATCGTAATTGTCGTGGCTCCAATCGGGAAGCGAGTAATACAAACCAGTTTTAAGACCTGTTTTTTTCAATGCTGAAACAAATGGTGTCAAAACATCTTTTTTAGCTTTTGAATCTCTAATCGTCGTAATGGCTTTGTCCGCTTTAGAATCCCACAACGAAACGCCATCGTGATGTCTCGTCGTTATGACTGAATATTTCGCGCCTGAATTTTTAATCAATTTAGCCCAAGTTTCTGGTTGATAATTAGAAGCTGTGAAACCATCTAATTGTTTCATATAATTGTCGTGGTTGATGTAGTTGTTAAAAAACGCCCACGACTCGGATATTCCTTTTACCGAATAAATGCCCCAATGTATAAAAATCCCAAGTTTAGCATTCTGAAACCATTCCATTTTGGAAGTTGGTTGCTCATTTTTCTGCGCCGAAAAAAGTAGAGAAACACTTACGAATCCTGAACAAAATAGTTTTTTCATGTCGGAGCTTTGTTATTTTTAAGTATATGAAATTTTCGTCAATTTTCCTTTTGTTCGTTCTTAACCTACGTCAATATTAATCTTACAAAAGCTTTGTATTTTTGATAAAAATTATTACCAATGGAATTAGGAATAGGGATGCTTGGGGATTTATCAATAGACCCAACCACTGGAAAATATAGAAATGCTGGTGTCAAAATGCGTGAAATTTTGGACCAAATAAAATTAATGGACGAAGTCGGAATCGATGTTTTTGCAATGGGCGAGCATCACCGCGAAGATTATGCGGTTTCTTCACCAGAAATCATTTTGGCTGCGGCGTCTAGTATTACTAAAAATATAAAATTAGCAAGTGGGGTAACCGTTTTAAGCTCTTCAGAACCAGTAAAGGTTTATGAAGATTTTGCAACGATTGATCAAATTTCGGATGGGCGTGCTGAGATTGTCGTAGGACGTGGAAGTTTCATCGAGTCTTTTCCGCTTTATGGTTATGATTTGTCCGATTATAATGAGCTTTTTGAAGAAAAATTGGGTTTACTCTTAAAAATAAATTCTGGAGAAAACGTAAGTTGGAAAGGTCGATTAAGAGCACCAATGAACAATCAAACTGTCTATCCTAGAGCTACAAATAATGGTAAATTACCAATTTGGGTTGCCGTTGGCGGGACCCCAGAATCCGTGTTGAGAGCCGCGACTTTGGGCTTACCTTTAATTGTTGCAATTATCGGAGGAATGCCAATGCAGTTCAAACCACTAATTGATTTTTACAAACAGGAATATCTGAAAGCTGGACATCCTGAAAGTGAAATGCAAATCGCAATACATTCGCACACTTTCGTTAGTGAAGATCCACAAGTAATCGAGGATTATTTTGGAAACTATAAAGCGCAAATGGATAGGATAGGAGCGAGTCGTGGTTGGGCGCCTTACACTAAAATGCAATATGACGGTGGACGCAGTGCCGATGGTGCTTTATTTATCGGAAATGCTGATGAGGTTGCTGAGAAAATTAACCGTGTTAAAGAAGCTTTTGGTTTAACAAGATTCATTGGACACATGGATATTGGTGATCCATCACACGATATTATGTTAAAGTCTATTGAACTTTTCGGAACTAAAATTTCTGACCAAGTTCGTTAAAATAAAAATCGCCTTTCAAAACTATTTGAAAGGCGATTTTGTTATGCTTTATTTTCTTCTGAAGAATCATCTGGTTTTGGTGGCTCTTCTTTTTTTACCACTTTAACCGATTTTGTCTCGATAGTTTTTGTTTTTTCGTCTTCACCTTTTAGATAGGATGGAAGATTAAGTCCAGCCATATTGAATAGATCATTAAGTGGTGGAACAGTTTTCATCATACCAGAAACGAAGTTCGCTGTTGAGGTTGTTCCTTCAGGATTGTTGCCGCCATCCCAAACAGTAACTTTATCAATTTTGATATTTTTAACCGCTTCAACTTGCGTTCTAACCAATTCAGGAAGTTTTTCAATCAACAATAATTGGAATGCACTATTGGTGTCGCCACCAGCTGCTTTAACAACTTGGTCGTAACCTTCTGCCTGCTTAGTCAAAATTTCGTAAAGACCTTTCGCTTCAGCTTCCATTTTTGCGAAGATTGCATCTGCCTCACCTTTCGCTTGAAGTCTAATTTTTTCTGCTTCTGCTTCTGCATCGATGATGGCTTTTTGTTTCGAAATCTCCGCAGGTACAACGATGTTGGCTTGTTGTGTAGAACGCTCTCTTTCTGCTCTCGCAGTTTCTGCTTTTTGTTCCGCTAAATAGGATTCTTCCAAAGCTTTCGCTGCCTGTACTTTTTCTGCTGCAATTGCAATTTTCAAAGCTTCAGCTTCACGCTGTCTTCTTTCAGCATCAGAATTTGCAATCGTAATTTTCGCTTCGTTTTCCCCTTTAATCGCTAATGAGTTAGCTTCCGAAGTCGCAATACGTGCGTCTCTTTCAGCTTCTGCTTTACCAATCGCTTCATCTTTGCCAGCCGATGCAATACTAATTTCTCTATCTTTTTGAGTAATCGCAATTTTTACATCACGATCTCTTTGTGTTTCAGCAATTTGTGTGTCTTTTTCTCTGTCTGCGATTGCTTTACCAGTTTCACCAATTTTAGTTTGTTCAGCAACCGAGATAATCGCTTCGTTAATCGCTTTAGCAGCAGCTTCTTTACCAAGAGCCTCGATGTAGCCAGACTCATCACGGATGTCGGTAACGTTAACGTTGATAAGTTTTAGACCGATTTTCTTTAATTCGGTATCGACGTTTTTAGAAATGTTATCTAAGAATTTATCTCTGTCAGAGTTAATTTCCTCAATCGTCATTGTTGCAATAACCAAACGCAACTGACCAAATAGGATATCTTTAGAAAGTTCCTGAATTTGCTCCGGAGAAAGACCTAACAATCTTTCCGCTGCATTTCCCATGCTATCTGGCTCTGTAGAAATCGCAATGGTGAAACGACAAGGCACATCGACACGAATATTTTGTCGAGAAAGGGCGTTGGTCAAATTGGCTTCAATAGAAATTGGTTTTAAATCCAAATAAGCAAAATCCTGAATGACAGGCCAAACGAAAGCACCACCACCGTGGATACATTTCGCAGAACTGCCGCCAGTCTTACCATAGATTACCAAAATTTTATCCGACGGACAACGTTTGTACCGCGAGATAAGCGCCATAAAGGTTACGAATAGTACAAATACGAGTACTACAATTAGGATAAAAGTCCCATTAATTCCATCAATCATTTTATAGTTTTATTTAAATTTTTTCAACAATAAGAATTTTATCCTCGATACGAATAACTTTTACAAGTTTTCCAGATTGGATCGCTTCGGTTTCCGAAACTGCGGTCAACTCGTGGTTAGTCCCGTTAAGTGAAATTAAAACTTTTCCTTGACCTGATTTTTCAGACGGTATTGTTAAATACACTTCACCACTTTTGCCAATCAATTTGCTGATGTCAAAAGTATTGTCTTCGGACAGTTTTAGGATTTGTTTAATAATGACAAAATATAACGCAATGAAAACCAAACCAACCAAAGCTGCGACAATGACCAAAAATGTTTTGTTTGCAATTGTTTGATAAAATGCGACACCAGCCCAACCAAAACCAAGTAAAAAATTAACCAAGTTTCTGAACGAGAATAATTGGAAAGGCGCATCGGCATGGTCAAGATTTCCGTCAAAATCTGCATTGATTCCGTCGGAGGCATCACTGCCGATTAGCGTTAAAATGGTCTGAACTAGAAAAATTAAACTCGCTGCAATTGCAATCCACCAAAAGGCTTGCTGCAAAGAGTCCATTCCTTGTAAAAAGTCTAACATAGTTTTATTTAGTATTGTTTAAAAATAGTAAAAAAAATACAGAAATGAAAGCTTTTTTAGAGAATGCTTTTAAGTTTTTGTAAACTTTTTCTTAAATGCTTAGGTTTTAAATAAATGTAATATGACAAAAAAAAGCGCTCCAAAAATGAAGCGCTTTATTTTATAATTCTTTTCTAAGTCTAGCAACTGGGATATTGAGTTGCTCACGATATTTCGCAATCGTACGACGTGCAATGTTGTAACCTTTTTCTTTTAAGATGCCAACCAAAGCATCGTCTGTCAAAGGTTTTCTCTTGTCCTCGTTGTCGACAACTTCTTGTAAGTGATTTTTAATTTCTTTAGTCGAAACCTCTTCGCCATCATCGTTTGTCAAACTATCAGAGAATAGATTTTTAAGATAGACAATTCCGTTAGGCGTGTCCGCGTATTTGCTTTTAACAACACGAGAAATCGTCGAAATGTCAAAACCTGTAATGTCGGCAACATCCTTCAAAATCATTGGTTTGATGTTCTTTTCGTCGCCAGTTAAGAAGTATTCTTTCTGAAGTTTGACAATGGCAGTTATTGTTTGCAATAGTGTATTTTGACGCTGATTAATCGCGTCGATATACCATTTTGCAGCGTCTAATTTTTGTTTTATAAATAGAGCTGCTTGTTTGTGCTCCGCAGATTTTTTATCGTGAGAATAGGTTGTTAAAATTTCTTTGTATTCTTCCGAAACACGCAGTGTAGGAGCATTTTTGCTATTCAGCATTGGGATAACTTGGTTGTCCTTAATCTGTATAACAAAGTCCGGAATAATCTCTTGGTTAATCGTAATCGATTGCGTGTCAAAGTTGCCGCCGATTCTTGGTGATAATTTTGAAATAACTTCTAAAGCATCCTTAAGATCTTCTTCTTCGATGTCGTATTTCTGAATAATCTTGTTGTAATGCTTGTTACTTAACGCATCAAACTGATTTCTTAAAATATTAGCAGCCAAACTAACCGCAGGATCTGCACTTACCTTTTTCTCAATTTGTAATAAAAGACATTCGCGAAGATCGCGTGCGCCAACACCAGCTGGATCTAGTTTTTGAACATAATTTTCAAGAATTTCGGTGACATTTTCTGCTGTTGTGTAGATGCCTTGTGAGAAAGCTAAATCGTCAACAATCGATTTGATTTCACGACGAAGATACCCGTCGTTGTCAAGGTTTCCGATAAGATATTCAGCAATTTGCAGATCTTCTCCATCTATCTTAGCTAATCTAATTTGCTCTAAAAGATAGTCGTAAAGACTTTGTCCTTCTGTTAATAAAGACTGATTATCGAACTCTTCATCGTCAGCAGAATAGTTGCTAGACGCTGTTTTGTAACTTGGTTCGTCATCATAAAGATATTCGTCAACATCAAAATCTGTTTCGATGCTTTCGTTGCCTTCATCATCAAAATCACTTTCTCCAGAATCTTGATAGTCGTCTTCGCTATCGCTATCCGAAACTTTTTCTAAAGCAGGATTTTCTTCTAATTCGCGCTCTAACTCTTCTTCAAACTCTAAGGTATGAAGCTGAATCAACTTCATCAATTGAATCTGTTGCGGGGCTAATTTTTGACCTAGTTTAAGTTGTAAATTTTGTTTCAGCATATCTTTTTTTGCTAATGGCATACATCAGCGTTACGAATTTACAATTTTTTTTCTTGAATGCAACAAAGTTTGCACGATTTTTGATACTAATTGTTGATAACAAAAAAGCCTTTCAATTTTGAAAGGCTTTTTTGTATTTTAAATAAGTTAAATCTTACTTTTTAGTAATACCAAGAGTTTCTGGGAAACGTGCAGCTGTAAAGTCTCTAGAGATTGCAGCCTTCTCGAATTTTAGTTTTCCAGATAATGTTTCCAATACTACACCATCATCATTGATGCTAAAGATTGTCCCCTGCATACCCGAAGTTGTTACCACTTTTGCTCCTGGTTTTAGAGCTTCTTGGAAAGTTTTTTCTTGCTTTTGCTTACGCATTTGCGGACGAATCATTAGGAAATAAAATCCTACGAACATAAGACCCATCATAATTAATGTTGGTGTCATAGATTGTCCTGCTGGAGCTTGCAAAAATATTGTCATCATGTTCATCTGTTCTTAATTTTAGTTAGTTATTTCTGCTGTGAAGCCGATTCTGATTGGCGCTTTTTCTACGTTAGCATAGACGTCAGCTGCTTTTGCAACATTGCCATCAAAATCTCCAGAGTCAAACTTAAGTGTAATTTTTCCTGATTTCCCTGGAAGAATTGGTTCTTTTGTAAAGTCTGGAGCAGTACATCCGCAACCTGGTTTAACAGAAGAAATAATTAAAGGTTTTGTCCCAGTATTTGTGATTTCGTAAACGTGGCTAACAACATCTCCTTTTTTAATTTTACCAAAAGAAAAATCAGATTCTTTAAGAGCTACTGTCGTTAAAGGGTTTTTTTGAGCTTCTTCCAACATTGCATCTTCTTGTGTTGCATGCTCGTGTCCAGCGTGGTCATCAACGCCAACTGGTGTTGTTTGGTTTTCTACAACCGCCGAACTATTGTCTTCTACAACTGTAGTTTCGTCCTTTTTATTACAAGAAACAATGCTGATTGCCATTGCTGCGATGGTTAGATACTTAAATGATCTTTTCATAATATATTCGTATTAAGAATTATGCTCTGTTTTTGTCTTTGCTATACTTGTCCAGAATACCATTAATAAAGATGTTTGACTTCTCGGTTGCATAGACTTTTGCAATGTCAATATATTCGTTAATGATAACTTTGGAAGGCGTTTGTGGGAAATAATCCATCTCTGTAATGGCTGCTACCAATATGATTTTATCCATTAAAGAAACTCTGTCTAGCTCCCAATTAACCAATCTTTCTTCTAATTTCTTTTCTGAATCTTCCCAATTGTTAAGACTTTGACGAAGAAGTTTTTTTGCAAATTCTTCATCTTCATCATCCTTGATTGCTTTTACTAAAGTATGGCTAGGTGTGTCTTCTTTTAGGAAACCGATAGTCTTCTGGATCATCGAGTTAGAGATGTGATAATCATCTGCCCAGCTCATTTCCATTTCTTCGAATCTATCGTGTAGATCGTTGTTTTCGGCAACATATCTTAGAAATAATTTTCCAATGAATTTTTGATCATCTTCAAAAGAAATTTCGTCACTGGTCATGTACTCGTGGTAACGTTTTCCGGCTTTTATTCTTTGGAAAGTTTTAACAAGAACTTCGTCGTTAAAGTCCCAGATTAGTTCTTTGTGTTTGTCCGTGAAGCTTCTACGTTCTTCATTGTTTTCTAGGCTTTCTAAAACTTGGTTTCTAACAAATTTCTGATTCGGATTGATGTCGCTATCGTTTTTAATAAATTTGTTTTTACCAATTTCAATTTGATTTTCGGCAACATGTTTTAATGCTACTAAAAAATTAAGTTGATAGATGTACAGGTTGTAGATTTTGCTCATTTCGTTGATGAGATTTTTTTCTACAGTCTCCTGTCTAATAGGGTTTTGGTAGTATGAATAGAGATTTTCTATTACTTTTTCACGGATTTGTCGTCTTCCAAGCATTTCAAAGAACTTTATTTGGCTACAAAGATAAGCATTTTAATTTTTCTAATAATCTGACTTTTGTAGTTTATAGAAGCTGATCATTGGTTTTCTTTTTCAGTTTCGATAAGTCGTAATTGTTCTAGATTTTTGCTAAGACGTTTTAATAATATTCCGTAGAAAATTTTGTAGTAAAGTATTATTAATAAGATACTAAGAAGTAATGCGACAATGATCCCAATGATGAAGCCTAGTTTGGTTGTTTCGCTGAGTTGTACGCTTTGTTCTCCCATAACAATACTTAGATAAATACTGAACGAAACAATGTAGACCACTAATAGTATTACATTGATGATAATGAATGCATTAACTTTTCTTTTAAAACTGATAATACGTAAGATAAATTGTTTGAGATTATCCTCAACGCTGATCCTTCTATAACTTTTATAAAATAGATAGACAAAAATACCGGTTAAACTAAGACTCAAAATTTTGATTACTAAATAGATTTTGTCCATCGTATGAAGAATCTCGTTTTGATTCTGTAGGTGTAATCTTGATAATATTTCGCGGAAGTTAACATGATCGTCTTTGGAGACTAAAGAATATATAAGCAATGTGATAAATATAAAAAACTCTAACAAACTTATCCAAAGAAGATACTTCACATAATTTCTAGATTTTGTGTTAAGCATGGCTTCGATGTCAGATTGCTGATAGGCTTCTTCTACTTTTTGGTTCTGCCAAACCGATTTTAGGTCATCTATGTTAAAGTCGTTGTTAGGCATGTTGCGTCATTAATTCTTTTAGCGTCTTTTTTAATCTATTCATTTTTACACGGGCATTAACTTCTGTAATCCCTAATGTCTCGGCGATTTCTTTGTAAGAAACGTCGTCCAGATACATCATAACAATGGCGCGTTCTACATTTGGGAGAAGTTTTATGACTTTATAGAGTAACGAAATTTGCGCTTGCTTTTCGTCATCTTGTTCTTGCTCATACTCGAAGTGGACTTCATCTAGCTCGCTGGTTAATGGTGATTTCGTTTTTTTTCTGAATAAAGTTATGGCAGTGTTAAGCGCTACACGATACATCCAAGTTGATATTTTAGAATTTCCTTTGAAGCTGTCGTAAGAACGCCATAATTGCAAAACAATCTCTTGGAAGAGATCTTGTTCGTCTTCTAAAGAATTGGTGTACAACCTCGATACCTTTATGATAAGACCTTGGTTGCCTTTGATAAGTTGAGAAAATTCTTTCTGTTTTGAGTCCAATTTTTAGAAAGCGATATTTTTTGAATTATTTTTGATAAAGATAATAGTTTTTGAGCTTATTTTGTGCGAGTTTGCTCAGATATAATTGTTAAATCTTATTTGATCAAAAAATGGTATTTTATTTGTTACCAAAATTCAAAATTATTTTATGGGAGAACAAACTGTTTCGTATATAGAGTTGGTCTATGGTGTGCTAAAAGGTTGGTATGTGCGTCTTGCAGAGATTACACCAAATTTGATTGTTGGTCTGCTCGTATTCTTTTTCTTTTTTAGTACTAGTAAATACTTAAGCAAAGTCGCAGTAAGATTGTTCCATAAAGCTTTTCCGAAAAGTAAGGTAGAATCTGTAACGACTTTAGTCGGTGTATTTCGCTTTTTGATTATGATCATGGGAACTTTTATTTCCCTAGAGATTATGGGCTTTAGCGGTTTCTTTGTTAAGTTTTTAGGAAGTTTGGGTGTTGCTGGGGTTATCGCTGGGGTTGCACTAAAAGATTTGGTGTCGAGTATATTTTCTGGGATGTTGGTTGGTATCGATAAGGCCTTTGTAGTTGGCGATTATATTACTATTGGTAATCATTCTGGGACGGTGCAAGAGATTGGTTTTTTAACAACTAAATTAATAAATGACGAAGGTAAAAAAGTCTATGTGCCGAATCAGGTGATTTTTAATGCGCCATTTTACAATATTACAGCTTCGCCTCAACGTAAGGTTATTCTTAATTTTGAAATCCCAATGAAGGAAGATTTAGACCAAGTTAAAGAAGGTATAGAAACTGTAATTTCTAATCTTGATAAAGCAAAGGAAATTCATCCAGAAGTTTTATTCACAAATCTGAATGGCGGTCTTATTACGGTGCAAGCAAAGTTTTTGGTGGAGCTTGGTTCTAGTCCAAATGTTCTTAAAAGCAATGCCATTGTTTCTATTAAAAATGAAATGACAAAACGCGGCATTAGATTTACTAGTCCTACAAGCATTAGCTTGGAAAACCATGCGCCTTCTACAGACGCTACTAATTCTTAATTATAAATTTCTGATTGTAGATTTTGCTGTCTTCTATGTAGTGTAAGAAATACATTCCTTTTGGAAGGTGTTCTGTTTTAAAGGTTTTTTTCCAATTTGTAGATTTTGATTCATTATTAACTTTCCTGTTGAACTATAAATTTTGATTTTTGTTTCAAGAGTAGAGTTGATAATCATTTCAATATTTTTAGAAACTACTAATATTGGTGTTTTCTTGATTTCAGTTGTTGATAAAATTTGTGCAGAGATATCAATGCTATCAATTCCAACGAAGTAAGTTGTTACATTTAAAATAATTCTTATTTCGTCAAAATTTCCAAATGTGGGATATTCTTCAACAGAAAAACTTGACCAACGTTCAGGGTTTCTAAATGATAAATTTGCGGTTGCAACTTCAACACCTTTTAAAAATCCTTTGAATGTAGCATAAAGATTGGTGTCAGGTTTTAGGTATATCGAATTAAACTTAAATGCTGATCCGTCATTAGATTTAATTCTTAAATATTTCATATCCCAATTATCAAGGCTGATAGAACCATCAAGATTTGTAATTCCACCGTATGGAAAGCGCTTGAAATTAAATTCTCCCGTATTATCAAAAGCGATTACATCCTAGCCTTAAGTCATGTGTCGTTGTTATAAGTGTCTTCAACATGCTCTGTTATGAAGTTGAAATCTTTAATGCCATAACTTGGTGTTTTTGAGCAATTGCATAGACAGAAAATAAACTTAATAATAGGTAAAAATATTTCATAACTAAACTTTGTTTTAAAGTTAGAAAATATTTAATAAATAAAAAACCTCCAAGATTATTAACATCTGGAGGCTTTCATTTATTTTAAAAATTCTAGAATTATGCTCCTAAAACTTCTTTTACTTTGTTAGCTGCTTCTTCTAGAGTAATTGCAGAGTGAACGTTAAGTCCAGAATCGTCAATCATTTTCTTAGCGATTTCAGCGTTAGTACCTTGTAATCTTACGATTAATGGAACTGGGATGTTTCCGATGCTGTTGTAAGCGTCGATAACACCTTGTGCAACTCTATCACATCTTACGATACCACCGAAGATATTGATAAGGATAGCTTTTACGTTTGGATCTTTCAAGATGATATTGAAAGCCGTCTCAACTCTTTGCGCATCTGCAGTACCACCAACGTCTAGGAAGTTAGCAGGGTTACCACCTGATAATTTGATGATGTCCATAGTTGCCATTGCAAGACCAGCACCGTTTACCATACAAGCAACGTTACCATCTAGCTTTACGAAGTTAAGACCAGCGTCACCAGCTTCTACATCTGTTGGATCTTCTTCTCTCTTATCTCTAAGTTCTGCTAAATCTTTGTGACGGAACAATGCATTGTCATCCAAAGATACCTTTGCATCAACTGCGATAATTTTGTTATCTGAAGTCTTAAGAACAGGGTTGATTTCGAAAAGAGAAGCGTCGATACCAACATACGCGTTATAAAGCGACGTGATAAACTTAACAAACTCTTTGAAAGCAGTACCTTCTAATCCTAAGTTGAAAGCAATTTTTCTCGCTTGGAAACCTTGAAGACCTACAGCTGGATCTACAACTTCGTTGTGGATTAAGTGTGGTGTAACTTCAGCAACGTGCTCGATATCCATACCTCCTTCCGTAGAATATACAATCATGTTTTTCCCTTGCGCTCTGTCTAGTAATACAGAAACATAAAATTCTTTAGTTTCTGACTCACCTGGATAATATACATCTTCAGCGATTAATACAGAGTGTACTTTTTTACCTTCTGCAGACGTCTGAGGCGTTACCAATTGCATACCAAGGATGTTGTTAGCGTTTTCTTTAAGCTTATCCATGTTAGGAGAGAACTTAACACCACCACCTTTACCACGACCACCTGCGTGGATTTGAGCTTTAACTACCCAAGCTTGTGCGCCTGTCTCAGAAGTTAATTTTTCAGCAGCAGCTACAGCTTCATCAACATTATTCGCAACAATACCGCGTTGGATCGCAACACCGTATTTTGATAAAATCTCTTTAGATTGGTATTCGTGAAGATTCATAATATTTTTATTGTTTTATTTACTATTTTTTAAGATTTACAAATTTAATAAAATTGAGGGAATAAAATAATTTAAACTCAAATTTTTAATTTGACATTTAACATAGGATTAATACTTTGCGCCAACTTCTTTACAAATTTGCAAATATTCGTTAGGCATTTTCGAAAATGTTCCCGTTTCAAAATACTCATCCGGGTGCGGAATATACATAGTATAATCCTTTCCAATTGGGATAATCGGAATAAAAAATAACTCAATATACTTTTTGTAAACCGTGATTATCGCATTAACGGGAAATCCATTTTTCGTGATTTTTCGCTCCTCTTTAGCTACAGGTTTGGAGTTAATTCCGAAAATGAAAAAGAACATTATTATTAATTAAATTTTATTCTTTGCAAAATACCAAATCAGCATTGCCCAACTGATGATCATAAAAAGTCCACCAAGCGGCGTAATTGGTCCTAAAAATTTTAAGTTAAGACCCCAATAATCTTGGAAACTCAAAAAATAAATACTGAATGAAAACAAAAATGTCCCGATAATCATCGCTAACGAAATCCATTTGTGACTCCCAGTATCGAATTTTAAAATATAACCAACAATTAAAAGAAAAAACGCAGCGTACATTTGGTATCTAACACCAGTTTCAAAACTTTCTAGACGTTCTACAGAAAGTATTTTCTTAAAAGCGTGTGCGCCAAAAGCACCTAATATCACTGAAAGCATTCCGTAAAATGCTCCAAATACTAATGTAAATGTTTTCATTTTAAATTTATTTTTGAGTCATTAATAAAAATATTTTCCCCGCTGTTGTCAAAATGCCGAGGATGATAAAAAGCCATGCAAATCTTTTGCTAGGTGCAAATCCAGGATTTTTGGTCACTTTTAAAAAGATTCCGAAGCCTAAAATAAAGATGGATAATCCGAGTCCGAACATATTCTTATTTTTTTGATCTTAAATTTTCTAACTCTGCGATAACCTCATGATGGCTAACGGTTTTATCTTTAAAGTAAGTTACGAAATGTTGTTTCTCTTCTTCGGTTGCGCCAAACTGATTAAGGATGTTAAACAAGTGCATCTTCATGTGACCTTTTTGGATTCCTGTAGTGACTAAAGAACGTAAAGCACCAAAGTTTTGCGCCAATCCCGAAACTGCCAAAATACTCATCAATTCTTGAGCAGATGGTTTTCCTAGAAGTGCCAAAGAGAATTTTACCAAAGGATGAAGATTGGTCAGACCTCCAACAACACCAACCGAAATTGGCAGATCGATCCAAAATCTAAAAATACCATTGTCTGTCGTACAATGTGTCAGCGACGAATATTTTCCGTTGCGAGATGCATAAGCGTGTGCACAAGCTTCAGTTGCACGGAAGTCGTTTCCAGTTGCGATAACCACAGCGTCGACGCCGTTCATAATGCCTTTGTTGTGTGTTGTTGCACGATAAGGTTCGATCTCGGCGATGTTAACAGCTTGTTTAAATTTCCATGCAAATTCTTCGTTAGAAATGCCGCTGTCGTCCTTCAGCTCATCAATCGGGCAAGAAACTTCTGCACGAACTATACAATCTGGTGTAAAGTTGGACAAGATATTCATCACAACTTGTAGCGAATCTTTTTCCGCTTGTGTAAAGTCCGCTTCGTTAGCTACTTCTTCTTTCAAAGTTTTTCCGAATTGCTCCAGACAAGAGTTGATGAAGTTAGCACCCATCGAATCTACAGTGTCAAAACTTGCTTTCAGTTGGAAGTAATTTGGCATTTCCTCCGTCTTGTCAATCAAACGAATGTTAAGAATTCCACCACCACGTTTTCTCATGTTGGCGGTAATATCTTCGGTTGCGTCGAATAATTTTTTCTTCAATTTAAAATTGAAAAAATGTTGAAGTTTGTGAGGTTCAACGTTTAAAATAAAATGTGTGTGCCCAAGCTTTTTGGTATTGATAATCGTTGTTTTAAAACCACCTTTATCCAGCCAGAATTTTGCCGCTTTGGAAGCTGCTGCAACAACAGAACTTTCTTCAACCGCCATTGGTAGCGCCAAAAGTTTGCCATCGATTAAAAAATTTGGGGCAATCCCATAAGGCATATAAAAGTTGGAAATCGTGTTTTCCGAAAACTCTTCGTGTAGTTTTTGTAAATCGGAATCGTTGTTCCAATATTGTTGTAAAATTTGTTCGTAACTTCTGTCATTCGATAGATACTCGCTGATAAGCCAATCTATCTTTCTTTGCTTGGATAATTTTGAAAATCCTTCTACCGGTTGATGATTCATTTAATACGACTTTAAGTTTCAAAGATAAGGAATTCGTTTCAGCTAAAGTCAAGTAATAAGCTTTTGAAAGTCTGAAAATTGTCATTTTTTTGACATTTTTTCAATATTGATTTTGAATCTTAAATTTTTCTCACAATTTATTTTAAAACAGAAAATAATAAGCTCAATAATTGTTTTTCTCAATAGAAATCAATTTTAAATTTAATTAAAGAACAAAAACTTTTTTAATAAATAGCCGTATTTTTGCACTCTTTTTTAAGCAAAATATCATGTCGGAAGTTTCTAAAATGTCGTCGCAACTCATCAAATTATCAGAATATCGTAGAGCAGTTTTTGGCTATTTCTTTTGTCAAGGGATTTGCTTTGCATCGTGGGCAAGCCGCATTCCCACAATTAAAGAAAATCTTCACCTTAGCGAAGGACAATTGGGAACAATGCTTTTGATGTTGCCGATGGGGCAACTTTTCACGATGGCACTTTCTGGCAAAATCAATACAAAATACGGAAGCGCAAAAGTTATCACGATCGTATCTATATTATACGCCTTGATTTTGGTAAGTATTTCTTTCGCAACCAATGTTTATATGTTGGCAGCCTCTTTATTACTCTTCGGTGTTGCAGGAAATATGGCGAGCGTTGCGGTTAACACGCAAGCCGTCGCTGTAGAGAAAATGTATGGCAAATCGATAATGACGGTTTTCCATGGTGGATGGAGTTTAGCAGGATTCTTCGGCGCATTAATCGGACTTTTAACCATTAACTTTCATATTAATACGACTTATCATTTTTTAATCATATTTGGTTTAATCATTATTAATACGATTTGGAATGTTAAATATCTTGTTCCAAAAATAGAACATGCAAGTTCTGCTGGTAAAAAAGTGAAATTCCGACCAGATTCTATTTTAATACAATTAGGAATTGTCGGTTTCTTTAGTATGGCAACAGAAGGCGCGATGTTCGACTGGACGGGCGTTTACTTTAAGGATGTTATTAAATCTCCAGCATCTTTAGTGATTTTAGGCTATACATCATTTATGATTATGATGGCGACGGGACGTTTTCTTGGCGGAATTCTCATTACAAAACTAGGAAACAGAAAAGTTTTAATGATTAGTGGTTTGCTTATGTTTATCGGAATGATGATGTCTGTGTTGTTTCCATTTGTGGTGACTTCAACCATTGGCTTTATGTTGGTTGGTTTGGGTGTTGCTTGTTGTGTGCCGACGGTGTATAGTTTGGCGGGGACGCATCCGAGTATTCCGCCAAGTATGGCAATTGCTTTGGTGTCGAGTATCAGTTTTTTAGGATTTTTGATGGGACCTCCATTAATTGGCTACATTGCTGAGTTGTCAAGTTTGCGTTGGAGTTTCACTTTATTTTCGATGTTTGGACTGGCAATGGTTGTGATGATGTTTGTGAGTTCTTACTTCAAAAAATCATAAATTTCTGTTAAGTCAGACTTTGCTCCATTTTTAAATTTTTGGATTAAATTTTTCTAAGTTCTTCATTAATAAATCTTTTTGAGTTATACGGCTCCCAAAAAGTGTATTTTTCTTAACATAGATCAAGCTATAAAGTTATCATAAATCAATGTTTACTAAGCAGTTGCGGTGCTATATTTGCAATAGAAATTTAAACAAACAAATAAAACAAATATTATGGCAACTAAATGGTTATTAGACCCAACGCACAGCGAAGTAAATTTTAAAGTTAGACACATGATGATTTCTAATGTTAAAGGAGAATTCAGAAACTTTAATGCAGAAATCGAAGCTAACGATGACACATTCCAAAATGCAAAAACAACTGCTTTTATCGATGTAGATTCAATTTATACAAACAATACAGATCGTGATAATCACCTTAAGTCTGCTGAATTCTTTAACGCAGAACTTAACCCAAAAATCACTTTCGAATCAGATTCACTTAACCAAGATATTACTGGTAACTTAACAATTAACGGTGTTACAAAACCAGTGAAATTGGAAGTAGAATTCGGTGGTATTAATGTTGACCCTTGGGGAAATACAAAAGCAGGTTTCACTTTCGAGGGAAAAATTAGCAGAAATGATTTCGGTCTTAACTGGAATGCAGCACTAGAAGCTGGTGGTGTTATGGTTGGCGATGATGTAAAAATCTCGGGTGACCTACAGTTTGTAAAACAAGCTTAAACTTATCAATCTATATATCACAGAAAGATTTAAGAAGTGTTCATTCGCTTCTTAAATTTTTCGTTTTTAAATATGAACTTAAACGATCTAAATCAAATATCCGAAGGCTTTCAGAAGACACCAAAAATGCCCGTTCTTTTTTTGGGACATGGCTCTCCGATGAATGCGATTGAGGATAATGTTTTTGTGCAAGGCTTTAGAAATATTTCGAAAGAAATCCCAACGCCTAACGCAATTTTGTGCGTTTCCGCACACTGGTTTACAGAGGGAACTTTTGTAACAGCGATGCAACATCCGAAGACCATTCATGATTTTTATGGTTTTCCAAAAGAATTATTCGATGTAGAATATCCTGCGCCTGGCAGTCCCGAATTGGCGCACAAAACCGTTGAACTTCTATCTCCGGCTTTGGTGGAAGAAGATCATAATTGGGGATTGGACCACGGTGCATGGTCGGTGGTTCGACATATGTTTCCAGAGGCTAATATTCCGGTGATACAGCTAAGCATCGACTATACGAAGTCGCCGCAATATCATTTTGAATTGGCGCAACGTCTTAACAAATTGCGTGAAAAAGGAATTTTAATAATTGGTAGTGGTAACATTGTCCATAACTTGAGAATGATCGATTGGCAGAATATTAACACGGTAGGTTCTGGCTGGGATTGGGCAATTGAAGCCCGCGAAAAAATAAATCATTGGTTGATGGATGGTGACTTCCAAAAGTTAATCGATTATCAAAAACAAGGTACGAGTTTGCAATATGCAGTCCCGTCGCCAGATCATTTTTTACCATTAATCTACACTTTGGGATTAAAGGACAAATCAGAAAATCTTTCGCTTTTTAACGATGCATTAATCGGCGGCAGTCTTAGTATGACCAGTGTTCTGGTTCATTAATTTAGTTTTCATAGTTTTATTTTTTTAGGTTTTGTTCCAAAAGAGCAAAACCTTTTTTTTGTAGGGCGACTCGCAAAAAATAAAAATCCCGAGAATTTCGGGATTTTTATTTTATTCTTCAGATTCCATTGGAGGATCTTGGAAGTAGCCTTCTTTTTCAAGGTCTGCGATGACCTTTTCGGCAGTTTTTACACCCCATTCTTCTCCTGCCTTCATGCTTTCCTGCATAATTTGCGGAAGTATGCTCATACTTTTTTTACCAACAGGTGTATTATAAAATTTGATTAGCTGATCAATGTCTTCGGAAGTATAATATTTTGAATAAATACCAACCATTTTTTCAAGCAAATCATTATAATTTATTTTTTCTCGGATTTTTGTCCAAAAAATAGTTGGGACAGTTGGATTCGTTTCCGCATAGTGATTCATCATCTGGGTAAACATCAATTCTACATTTTTTGTCATACCCATAACTTCCATTAGTTTTTCAACCTTTTGTTCTTTTGTTTGTGCGGAAGATAATGCTGAAACCAAAAATGCCGATACTAAAAATATTTTTTTCATGTTAAACGGTTACGTTTAGTTTTTTATTTCTAATTAAATCTGCAATCGCCAACATATCTCTTCCGATAAGTCTGTCTTCTTCTAATTTTGGAACAACACTTCTAATAATGCTAAAGTTTTCTTCAATTATTTTTGAACATTTTGCAGGTCTACGGAATTCTAATCCTTGCGCTGCAAACATCAATTCTACTGAAAGAATATTCACCAAATTATCCAAAACTTGATTGAACTTTCTTCCTGAAATACTTCCCATTGATACGTGATCTTCTTGACCTAAACTTGTTGGTATAGAATCCGCGGAAGCTGGGAAACAAAGTGTTTTGTTTTCTGTTACTAAAGCTGCTGAGGTATATTGTGGAATCATAAATCCTGAATTAAGCCCAGAACTTTCTGTCAATAATCTTGGAAGCCCAAATTTTCCTTCTAATAAAAGATAACTTCTTCGGTCGGAAATATTTCCTAATTCTGCAGCGGCTAAAGTTGCGTAGTCAAGCGGTAAAGCCATCAATTGTCCATGGAAGTTTCCACCAGAGATTGATTCTTCGGCGCTTAACACGATTGGATTATCGGTTACAGAATTTAGTTCTGTTTCCGCCATCATTTTAAGATGTTCAAAAGCATTGCGACTCGCGCCATGTACTTGTGGAACGCAACGCATAGAGTATGGATCTTGTACACGATCACAGAATTCATGCGATTTTAGGTTGTCAGAACCTTTTAAGAATTTCAGCATTCTAGCCGCCACTTTTTTACTTCCAGCAAATGGACGAATCTCATGCAACTCTTTCTTAAAAGGACTTGCCGAACCTCTGTAAGCTTCAAGACTCATCGCGGCAGTCATATCAGCAAGGTCAAGAAGATATTCCATTTTTTCTAAACCTTTGATGGCATGTGCTAGAATAAATTGTGTTCCGTTAATTAAACCCAAACCTTCTTTTGGTCCAAGTTTCAAGGCTTTTAATTTATGTTTTTTAAGGGCAATTTCTGTGTCAACAATTTTATCACCGTCCCAAACTTGACCAAGACCAAGCAGTGGAAGAACCAAATGTGACAAAGGCGCCAAATCTCCCGACGCGCCAACAGAACCTTGCTCAGGCACAACAGGGATAATATCTTTTTCCAGCATTAAAATCAAACGCTCGATAACGTCTAAAGAAACACCCGAAAATCCTTTTGACAACGCATGAACTTTAGAAATAATCATAATTTTCGAAAGTTCTTTATCAATCGGTTTTCCAACACCGACAGCATGAGAAATGATGAGATTGTGTTGAAGTTGTGCTGTTTCTTCTTCTGAAATCTTCACATCGCAAAGTGGTCCAAAACCAGTGTTGATGCCATATACTGTATCATCCGACGCAACAATTTTTGCAACATTTTTTTGAGACTTAAGAATTTGATCTTTTGCCGTTTTATTAAGTTTTGCTTTAGCAGTGTCTTTACAAATTTCTAAAACATCTTTATAAGAGAATTGGTCAATACCGTATATCATTATCGTAAATTTTGGTTAAAAATAATGAAATTTACTGAGCTTTTCAAAGTGAGTTATTTAGTATTTTTGTTGTATGAATTCCGATTTAGAACTTCAGCTAAAAACCTTGGCCTCGGATCCAGGCGTTTACAGATACTATGACAAGAATAATCAGTTGTTATATGTTGGTAAGGCTAAAAATCTGAAAAAAAGAGTTTTATCTTATTTTAATAAAAACTTGTCGAGCTACCGAACCAAAATTATGGTTGGGAAAATTTTTCGATTAGAGACGACCATTGTCAACAGCGAATATGAGGCGCTTTTATTAGAAAATAATTTGATAAAAGAACATCAGCCGTTTTATAATGTGATGTTAAAGGATGACAAAACTTATCCTTGGATTTGTATTAAAAATGAGCCTTTTCCACGAATTTTTATGACTCGAAATGTCATTAAAGATGGTTCGGAATATTTTGGTCCTTATGCCAAGATTCGGCCTGCGAAGATTCTTTTGGATACAATCAAGCATATTTATAAACTTCGAACTTGCAACCTAAATCTTTCGGCGGACAAAATAGAAACTGGAAAATATAAAGTTTGTCTAGAATATCATATTAAAAATTGTGAAGGACCTTGCGAAGGTTTGGAATCCGAGGAAGAATACAACGAAAAAATTGATGCGATACGAGGTATTATTAAAGGTGATTTCCGGAAAGCTAAAGATTATTTGACGACTCAAATGATGCGTTATGCTGTCGATTTAAAATTTGAAAATGCACAAATGATTAAGGAAAGAATCGACGCTTTGGAAGATTATCAAACCAGAAATACGATTGTCAATCCTAATATTGATGATGTTGATGTATTTGGGATGACGAGCGATGAGACGGCGGCTTATGTTAATTTCTTTAAAATTAGAAACGGAAACATTATCCAAAGTTTTACCACAGAAATTAAAAAGATTTTGGATGAAACCGATGAAGATATTTTGGAAGAAGCTTTAATCGAAATTCGACAAAAATTTGGTTCGGATTCTAAAGAGATTTTAATTCCGTTTCATTTGAGTGTTGAGATTCCGAATGTTAAATTGATTGTTCCAAAAGTCGGTGATAAAAAGCGTATCGTAGAATTGTCGGAGAAAAATGCCCGAGAATATCGTTTAGAAAAATTAAAAGCAGTACAAATTGTTGATCCCGATCGCCACACCAACCGAATCATGGCTGAGATGAAATCTTTACTCAGAATGCCTGTGGAACCACGACATATCGAAGGATTTGATAACTCGAATATTCAGGGGACTAATCCGGTTTCGGCTTGTGTTGTTTTTAAAGATGGAAAACCAAGCAAAGCAGATTACAGAATTTTTCATCCCAAAACGGTGGAAGGAGCAAACGACTTTGCAACGATGGAAGAAGTTATCTATCGTCGTTACAAAAGAATGTTGGACGAAGGTGAAGAATTACCACAGTTAATTTTGATAGATGGTGGTAAAGGTCAACTGTCTTCTTCGGTGAAGAGTCTTAAACTACTCGGTCTTTACGGTAAAATTACAATTGTTGGTATTGCAAAACGTTTAGAAGAAATCTTCTTCCCGAATGATCCTATTCCGTTGTATTTGGATAAAAAGTCCGAAACTTTAAAAATTTTACAAAGAGTACGAGATGAAGCGCACCGATTTGGCGTAAGACATCATAGAACACGACGTAAAAATTCAACAATAAAATCGGAGTTGGAAGAAATACCTGGTGTCGGTCCAAAATCAATCGAATTACTTTTGTCTAAACTAAAATCTGTAAAAAGAATAAAAGAATCGAGCCTCGAAACTTTAGAAGAAATCCTCGGAAAGTCCAAAGCAAAAGTGGTTTGGGAATATTTTAATTTTGGAGAATAGTTTTTTGAATGATTAAAATTAGTTCTTGTTAGATTTTTGTTTCTTTTTTTCTTCACCTAATCTCGTGATATTGCTGTCTATACTTTGGAAATTAAGAGCGCACAAAACACCATTATTTGTGGTGCGTCCTTATTGGAACGAAGTAGTCTTGCAAAACTAGAATTTACCTCCATCGTATTTTTTTTCGTTGTCGGTTACTTGTAACATTTGTTTTTGTTTAAAAGAAAACAATTTCGCCATAATAAGATTCGGGAATTCTTGTATTCCGGTGTTGTACAAATTGACGCTATCATTAAGAAACTCTCGTTGGCCAGCAATAATATCCTCAAGTTGAGTAATCCGTTGTTAAAATGCCATAAAGTTATTGTTTGCTCGCAAAATAGGATAGTTTTCGGCAACTAGCATAACAGATTTTAGGCTTTTATCAAGTTGATTGGTAATATTTACTTTTTCATCAGCAGATGCTGCATTGTAATATTTTGCCCGCAGTTTTGTAAGTTGCTCAAGCGTTTTGGCTTCGTAATTTTTTGATTCTTTTACGACAGCGATAAGATTTGGGATTTCGTCGGCACGTTGTTTTAGGACAAGATCAATATTAGTAAATGATTTTTCAATATTGTTTTTTAAGAAAATAATTTTATTAAAAACGCTAATAACAAAGCCAATTATCAAAAGAATTACAACGCCAATGATGAAATAAAATAATATTTGTTCGTTCATGTTTTTTAAAAATTATTCGCCAGACTCGGCTTGTATTGCTTCGTCTGCATGCTCATCGTCATCAGAAGAATGGTTGATGACTTCTATTTTAAATTGTTTTTCTTTTGGTTTTTTAGTTTTAAAAAGTGAAAAATTAGGTTTTGCAATGACCAATTTACGACCATCCATGGACATTGGCGTCACTATGATAATGGCCATTAAAATTGCAAATACTGCGGAGTAGGCTTTTGCTTGATTCAATAAAGGGACAGAATCATTATACAAATTAATTTTGTCAATATCGCCAACTCCAAAGGTTTTGTTATAATCATCATAAGCGACAATCGCTTTGTTGTCTTGTAAACTCACATTCCCTATTAGAAGTATTTTTTTTTATCTTTTAATAAATATTGAGTAAAACGCTGGTTGTTATCATAATATTGCTAATCTTCTTCTAACCAAAGAAACGAAATGTTTGCACCTTTAACCAAGATTGAGCCGGTGTCATCGGTCAATGTAAAATCTTCGCAAACCGTTCTATCAAGTCTTGTTGTTTATGAAGTTTTCCCTTCTTTATTTGTGCTTTCGTCTTCTATGGTATATCGAAAACCGATACAATTTTTGCTTCCAATTGGTGAAATGCTCGGTTTTATTTGATGACATTTGCCTTGTAATTCTGCCAATCCCATTGCGACAGATCGTATTTTGGAATTTGGTAGACTAGCTTGGGTTTTTAGAAAACGTTTGTTGTTAGTCGATGCCATGATGGCTGCAACAAAGATTGCTATGAATACTAGGATTATTCCGCCTTGTCCAAAGAAATATAGTGACAAAGCTGGCTTTTGCTTCCCAACCAGAATTTATTTTCTGTTTTGTTGAATCTGGTAAATACTCAAAAAATTTTGCTTTGTATAGTTCTTCGGTTTTAAAATCATCATAATTCAGAGATTTAGAAATTGAAACTGGCTCCAGATGTTTTTTGAACAGAAGCTTTGCATAATTATCACCTTTTAGCCAAAGCATCATATTTCCGTTATTAGCCACACCTAGCAAAAATACCAAACCATGGACGTCACCATGGACGTTATATAATTTAGTAAACCGCTTTTGTTCTTGCGCTTCTTCAAAACATTGCTCTATGTCTTTGGTTGGTAACTGGATTTTTGTTTTATAAAATTTGTTAGCACGATAATCAAAATATGATAAAACCAGCTCAATTGGTAATCGCATTGGTTCTCGTGCTTCTGGGAAGTAGTAGGTATGTCCCCAGGTGTTTCCAAAACGGTTGACTTCGTCTTGACTTTGATAAAAACTGATACCAAGATCGTCGTGAGGATAATTAAAACTGACTTGTTCAATATACATCGGGTAGGAGAGTGGTACTGTAACACTT
Source organism: Soonwooa sp. T0.1_25 (assembly GCF_057652215.1). Lineage (NCBI taxonomy): Bacteria > Pseudomonadati > Bacteroidota > Flavobacteriia > Flavobacteriales > Weeksellaceae > Soonwooa > Soonwooa sp. T0.1_25. The sequence continues at coordinate 51,064 of NZ_JBYFBZ010000013.1, forward strand.
GAGTCAAAATTGTAACGATCCCAACTTTTGTAGAAAAACAAGTAACCAATATTAGCGATAATCATACGGACAACAATCGCTGAAAGGCATTTATTAAAAGTATTTAGTCTTTTCAACAGAGGTTAATGATTAAAGCCTTTAGCTAATTGACTCGCATACCATAAAACTCCAAAAAAAAAATAATAGCGATATAACTGTTAATATGATCATCAACCAAAACGCTAATGATTTTTTTGAGGTTTTATAAGAGATCACATAAATAATTTGGAAAATAGTGATTGTGAAGATCCAACATGTTAAAACTGTAAAAAAAAACGATTCTTCCGTGGGACCTTGCAAAATGAAAATGGCTGTCAAAATACATATCATTACAACCAATGCGACAGAAATTGGTTTGTTAAGATTTGTGTTTTGTACTTTGTTTTCCATTTTGAAGAGCTAACAAAGCATTTATAAGTTCTGAAATTAAAAAATATTTTTAATATTAATTTCAAAATTTAAGTAAAATGTTTTAAAACAAAAAAGCAGCGAGAGATTCGCTGCTTTTAGAGATTTTATTTTTTCTGAAAAACTTGTTTAGAAAAACTTCCATCGGACTGCGGAAATTCAATAACAATATTACCGTTTTCTGTATAAGCTAAAGTTTTTTGATTGTTCTCCAAAACGACATGGAAGATCCCAGGTTTGCTACTTTCTGTTAATTTCGCAAAAGGTGTTGAACTTTGTGACGAGACTAATATCAATTGATTTTGTCCTAACTTAATAAGTTGATAGTTGAGTTGTCCATTCGTGAAATTTAAGGATTTCTCTTGCGAAGTTGCAATCGAAGTTGTGTTAACATTCTCACTAATCGTTGCAACTGGAGTAGTTTCTTTATTACTTTCTAAACTTGTTGTGGTTTTAGGGTTAGAAATTGTTAGTGTTTTTGTTGCATTTTTTAATGCATCGGGATAACCAGTTTCAAAGTCTTTATCATCAGTACTGCCTTTTAGCTCCTGTATAATCTTATTATTACAATCCTTAAAAGTAATTTTTACTTTATTTTTTAAAAAAGAACTATCATCTAGGAGGTCTGCTTTAAGAACTGCGCAAGAATTATTATCCTCTTGGATGATTTTATATTTTTTTGACTTTAATTGCTGAATAAGAGTATTTCGAAGATTGAATTTATCCATCTTCTTTTCAAAAGAATTGGGTACGTAGATATATTCGTAATCAGAAATGTTTTGAGAGAATACAATTGATGAGGTTCCTATTAAAATTGATACAAATAGTTTTTTCATGCTTTTAAAATTAGAATACGAATATATAAATACTTTTTGTTTGATATGCCGTGTTTTCTCTATTCATGAAAAATAAATGATTTCACTAATTATTAGTTTTTTATGATAAGATTTAAAGCTATTTTCATGTTTATTTTACAAAAAGTTTAAAAATATTTTGCAAATTTCAAAATTAATATTACATTTGGTGAACATTCAAATCACACACACATATTTAAAATTTACCAAATCAAAAATGTGAAAAAACCTTTTCTTAATTAGAAAAGGTTTTTATTTTGAAGTTAAAGGTGTTTATTATTTTGATGAATTTAGGAAAACTCCCTTGTCGTTAAACTCTAATACCATGCCGTTACTTAGGTCAATTCGTTGTTTATTATTTTCCTTTTCCCATCCTACAATTTGTTGTTTTAGGTAATTTGCTTTGGTATAATCCCAGACATTTTTAGGAACAATCGACATTGGGATTTCTTGTTTAGTGTTACTCTCAATGTCTTCAAGTATATTTTGATGATCAAAATCTAATTCCATTTTATTGCCGAGAGTTACATTATATTCTGTCCCGAATTTTGTTTCTTCCTGTGTTACTTTGGCTATGGGCGTGTTAGGAAAATGTTTTTTAACAAAGTTGGTAATGGTTTTAGGCGTTTTGTTGATTTCAACTTCTTTTTCTTGTGCATTGACAAACAAAGTACAACAAAACGTACATAGATAGATTACAGTTTTCATAAGATTTAGTTTTAATCAAATCTAAGAAAAAAAATCCCTTCTATATACTTAATTTATGGAATTAATGACTCACAGACTTTAGACCTACAATCGAACCAATTAATGTACTGATGAAAAATATACGCCAAAAAGTTACAGGCTCTTTAAAAACAAAAATTCCAACCAATACAGTTCCAACAGCGCCAATGCCCGTCCAGACTGCATAGGCGGTTCCTATTGGCAGACTTTGTGTCGCCTTTATAAGTCCTAACATACTTATAGTTAAACAAATTAAAAATCCAGCGTACCAAAGATAAGATTCTGTTCCTGATGTTTCTTTAGCTTTGCCGAGACATGATGCGAAGCCAACCTCGAAGAATCCTGCAATAATTAATATAATCCAGTTCATTTTTTAAAAAATTTGCGCAAATTTCTTAAAAAAATATGCGATAAACATTTTACAAATGATAAAAACTTATTTTATTTGAGCCCTGATTCTACTCAAGCTAACTTGTGTAATCCCAAGATATGAAGCAATATGCCGAAGAGCAGCGCGTTGTAGCAAGTTGGGACCACCCAATCTTCTAGCAGCTCAATGTTTTCGTAGTTTTTCTTGTTATAGACGTAGTTGTTCATCGGGATTAGAGGCTGACCTTCTGTACCAAACCAAAAAGTAACTTCCTGACCCTCAAAATCTGTAAAAGCCCTTACCAAACCATCTTTCACAAAGTAGAGATGTTTTTCGGTTTTATCAGCCGATAATATAATAATGCCTTTTTGTAAGTCTAAATGCTCAAAATGCTGGCACATCAATTTATTGATGTCTTCCGACAGAGGGCATACATTATTAATAATGTTATAGAGTACTATGTCTATTAATTCTACATACGAATCTAAGCATAAAAATTATTTCGGGCAATCCTCGCGCCTTTCTGAAGTCCTTGCTAGCTCGGTCGGGCTGTCCGCTGCATCTTGTGAGCTTCGCTCGGCCGTCTATGTTACGTTGCTCGTTCGTCGCGCCGTAACACCGTCGCCTTGCTCCGCTCCAAGGATGTCGCTTCCATCCCTATTGCAGATTCGGGATAATTATTGAATTACGATTTTCAATTTTAGATTTACGATTTTTAATTTAGAATTATGAATTATGAATTATGAATTATGAATTATGAATTATGAATTATAAATTATGTTTTGCATTATAAGAAACAAGTTGTTGTTAAATCTTATGTTTTCTTTTGTGGTTAAGCTTCTAAAAGAAGTTTGTTTTTCCTAATTAAGCTTTGCGCCTTTAGTTTCCTTAAAATAGTAGTGATAATTAAAAACCTTAGTTTCGCTTTGCGATAAAATCTCTTTTGATTATTAAGTATAAAGGCAGA
>NZ_JBYFBZ010000014.1:0-39012 GCF_057652215.1 Soonwooa sp. T0.1_25
CTGTCTGTAAATTTGCTCGTTCTCATAACCTAAAATTAATTGTTTTTTGCTAATAACTTTAGGGTTATAAAATGTCCAGTTTTTGGGGAGACTTACATAATCTAGATGTTTTTTTTAGTTTTATATTAATTAACTAAATGTATCAAAATGAAGAAAATTTTACTAAGTTGTTTCTTGGATGCTTCTTATTTTTCGCAACCACAAGTAATATTGGTAGAAAGTTTTGAAGGAACTATTAGTCCGGCTTACAATTTATCAGGGGGTATTAACCCAAATGTTTATACTTTGTCGCCGACATCGTGTGATGGGATAAAGGCTGTTGGAGGTTTCTTGGATGGTAGTGCTAATACTAGCTCCAAAACTATGGATCTTATCTATACCAAACCAGCAAATGTAACATCTAATGGTGATAATATTACCTTATCGATATCATTGATTACGATTAAAAGCCCTTAAGATACTACTGCTGCAAGAGGTGGTGTTGTTAGCTTAGTTTATAGTATTGACAATGGTGTAACTTACACTAATTTTACCACTAAAAATCTTAACCCTGATGGCGACGCTTGTACAGAAGTGGCTGGTGTGATTCCTGCTTTGACTAATGTACAGAATAGCTTAAACTAAGAGTAAGAACTGTTGCAACATCAGGCGCGCAATATAAGGCATCAAACTTCTTCGACAGTTTTGATATTATTCAAAACACAACCGTACCACCAATATGTACTAACGTCGATGTACCAGCAAATGGCGCAACAAATGTTTCTCTACGTCCAACTTTATCTTGGCCAGCTTCTCAAGGTGCTTTTGCTTATTTGTTGAGTTTAGGAACTACGCCAGGTGATGACGATATTTTATCAGAATCTGTTAATACCAACTATTTCAACGTAGGTGAAAAGAAGACATTACTAGCTGATACTAAGATCTATGCGCAGCTTATTTCTGTTAATAATGTTGGCTCAACACCAAGTTGTGAGGTTATGTATTTTACAACAGGAGCTAATCAAGTGGCAGCATATTTTGGTCCACTAATCGAAGAAGCGACTTATCCTATTACAATTGTTAATTTTGCAGGTATCAACAATTCTTCAAATGCTAGCATTAATGTAGATGAAGATCACAAATTTTTCCTAGATACACAAGCAAAAGTTAAAAAATGGACTACTTACCCAATTACTTTAATTGGAACAGGAGAAGGAGCTAATAGATTTGGATATACGGTATACATAGCCTGGAATCAAAATGGATCTTTCTTGGATGCTGGTAAAGCTTATTTTAAAACTTCAGATTTTGCAGGAGGTTCTGGTGCGACAGTTACTGTTAACAAAAATATTGCAATTCCGGCAACCGCTAAGTTAGGTGATACAAGAATGCGTGTTAAGTATAACTTTAATGCTTCTGCAACGGAAACAGGTGATGAGCTAAGTCCTTGTTTAGATATGACCTACGGTCAAACGGAGTATTATACGCTAACAGTTATTAACGATTTAGCGACTAACGAAGCTAATAAAACGTTTGCAATTGTATATCCAAATCTTTCTCTGACGTTCTTAAAATTTCTGATGCTAAAAATGTTGCGTCTATCATAATTACAGATATATCTGGAAGAACAGTTAAGACTTTAGCGCCAGCTTCAGAATTGAAATTGGATGATCTTAAAAAAAAGGAGTTTATCTAGTTACAGTTAAATTAAATAACGGTACGTCAACAACAACGAAAGTTATTAAAGAATAACTCATTTGAGTTTTGTTTATTGTAGGAGGCCGACTTTGAAAGAAGTCGTTTTTTTTTAGTTTAAATTTTAAAAGTAAAATAAGCCCTAAGGCTTATGTGGAAATAAATCTTTTAATTCGATAGATGTGTCGCCACGAGAAATTTCGCAACGTGTAAAATCGTTTTTATCAATCCTAAACTTAATTGTGATTGGATAAGAGGTATTAATTTTATTTAATTTTCGGAAGGCGTCCAAAATTTGTTGTGAGTTTAATCCAAATGTAACGGAATAATTTTTATCGTTTTTCCAACTGATATAAAAATTTTTGGGAATAGTACGAAGTTCTATTTTCCTGTCGTTTTGCAGATCAGTTATGGCATATTCTGCATGAGAAATCGCATAGAAACTGGTGATACTATCTTCAGGATTTGCTTTTTCGATCTGTGCTCGCCACCAATATTTATTGCTTATAAGTTCTCCAAAGTCGGATATTTTTGTAATATCTTCATAATCGTTATAATGACCATCAAGTGATTCTTTATTAACCAATTCTTCAATGGTACCACTTGTTTCTTTAGCATTAAAGGAAGCTACTGTTGCATAATTTAGTTGGTCGTTCTTAGCTTGATTTAGTTTAAGTAAAACTTTTCCTTTATTTTGAATTTCAAGGAAGAAAGTAGGACTTTGTTTATTTCTTAGGACTAATTTTCTAATCTTTTCGTAGGGCAATTTGGTGGCAATTCGATAAAATTTACGTTCATTTCCAGAAAAGAATCTTAGGCTAAGTGAGTCGGGTAATAAATCCTTATCATAGGTTGAAAATTTAATTTTAACACTATCAACAGTATTAACAATCTCGCCAGCCTTTTTTTTTGAATCGTAATTGAGATTTTTTTGGGATTTGTCAAAACGGTTAAAAAATGAGGCATCAATAATTTTAATTGCATTGACATCATCTTTTGAAGAGGCGGCATTGCTACTAAGGATTTCTGCTTCCCAAGTGAGTTTGTCTTGCTCTTTGTTTTTGTAACGAACAATGAGATTAAGTATTACAATAAAACCTAATGCTATCGCTAAAAATATGTTGAAAAAATCGAGTTTAGATGTTGTCATATTCCAAAATATTAATGTTGATAGGCGTGACCTAAAGCATTTAAATAACTTAATATGAAAAAAGCGGTAACCGCAACTATTATTAAAAATATATTGAATCTTTTAAAATTCTTTTGGTACCGATTATTGTCTAATTTTGCTGAAAGTCCAATCGAAATCACGGGAATAGTTAAAACCATTAAAACAAAAGCACCATCTTTTTTTAGAAAAGAAGAATCAATATAATCGAGATAATACAATGCGCCAATCTCTATACAAATGAGCAAAAATATTGTTATAAAAGGATTGTCTTTCATGATGCGTTGGTTGGCGAAATTTGTCTTTGATTGATATTATTGATTCTAATATAGAGAATATTAAAGTTCTGTTTTTAATATTTTTTGTTAAAATTTTTAATATTAAGTAAAACTGTTTCTTAAATAAAAAAAATCCCACTGTCAAAAGCCAATGGGATCTCAGGTTAAAATAATTGATTAATAAATTAATCGATATGCTTAGGTGTGAAGCCGTCTTCACTAAGTTCTCTATGTTCGTAATCTGCTTTCATTTCCGCTTCGTAGTCGATAGTTTCGTCTTTTCCGAATCTTCTCAACATCGAATCAAATAAAGAATATACAACAGGTACGATAATCAAAGTCAAGAATAATGATGATGTCAAACCACCGATAATTACCCAAGCAAGACCGTTGTTCATCTCAGCACCTGCACCTTTTGCCAATGCAATTGGGATCATACCAAAGATCATCGCAATTGTCGTCATCAAGATCGGACGAAGACGTGCGTGGTTGGCTTGTATCAAAGCATCGTGAGTATTAGCCCCAGCTGCTTTTCTCATGTTAGCAAAGTCGACAATCATAATCGCGTTTTTCGCAACTAGACCAATCAACATAATCATACCTAACATGGTAAAGATGTTTAATGAATTTCCTGTTAATGCAAGAATCACCATTACCCCAATCAACGCCAACGGAATTGAGAATAATACCACAAACGGATAAACAAAACTGTCATAAAGCGATACCATTACTAGGTAAACCAAAATAATAGCGGCTAATAAAGCGATACCTAAAGTACCGAAACCTTCTGACTGGTTTTCCATATCTCCACCCCAGATGTAATCTACACCTGCAGGTTTTGTTTTTTCATTGTTCATGAACATTGCTGCCCATTCGTTTGCAACGTCTCCCGAAGGACGACCAACTACTTTAGACTGAACTTTAACAGCTGGTGATTTATCACGACGTTGTAACAAACTCGGCCCAGAACTCATCTCAACATTTGCAAACTGACTTAATCTAATTTGCTCGCCTTTATTGTTGGTGAAGATTAAGTTTTTAACATCGTCAATAGATTTTCTACTGTTGTCAGCAAATCTAATGTTGATATCATATTCGTATTCACCAGCACGGAATTTACCATCTGTATTACCGTTGAAGGCTGTCTGCATCGCTTGACCAACGCTAGAAAGATTTAGTCCTAAAGCCGCCATTTTATCACGGTCGATGTTAACACGGATTTCTGGGTTACCTGTATCGGTTGACAATTCTGAACCGATAGCACCTGGCACTTTTTTCAACAAGGCTAAAATACGTTCTGCTTCTTTAGTTGCAGTCTGTACATCTGGTGCAGTTACTACCATTTCGATAGGCGCTCTTTCCGCACCCATAATACCGATTGGTGCAGTTTTAAACTCAACACCAGTGAATTTTTCTTCTAATTGTCTTTTAATTTTTGCAGACAAAATATCTGTACTTTCGCTTCTTTCTGCTTTATCAGTTAAAATAACCTGAATCTCAGATTGATAAGCTGTTGACTGAGCTGCACCCATACCGCCGGACTGTTGACCAACAGTTGTAATCATATTAACAACTTCTGGATATTGTCTCAAGAATTTTTCAACATCTAGAGTAACTTGGTTAGTTTTCTCAACAGACGCATCTTTTGGTAATTCCATTTGAACTAAGAATTCACCTTTATCTAATTTAGGGAAGAATTCTCCACCGATAAATCCAAGTCCAACTAAGCTGAAGGAAGCTATAAATACTAAAAATGTTACAATAACAGTTGTGATTCTTCGTAAAGTTGTTTTAAGACACCATTCTAGAATATCAGTAATCCAATGTGTGAAATTATCTAATTGTTTTTCGAACCAAAGGATGAACTTTTCAAATAAGTTTTTACCTGTTAAATGTTCTAATTTTCCGAATCTTGATGATAACCAAGGGATAATCGTAAATGAGGCCAACAATGATAACAAAGTTGCAATAACTACCGTGACACAGAACTGTGCTAGGATGTTTGCTACTAGACCTGTACTCATTGCAATTGGTAAGAATACCACCACAATTACCAACGTAATCGCAGTTACGGTAAATCCAATTTCGGAAGCCCCATCATAAGCCGCACGGATTTTAGATTTACCCATCTCCATGTGACGATAGATGTTTTCCAAAACCACAATCGCGTCATCCACCAAGATACCAACAACCAATGAAAGTCCTAATAAACTCATCAAGTTAAGAGTATAACCCATCAAATTCATACCAATGAAAGCCGCAATCAATGACATTGGGATTGCCACCATTACGATAACCGCATTACGGATACTGTGTAAGAACAATAACATTACCACCGCAACCAAGATAATCGCCAAGAATAAATCGAAGATTACGTGGTCCGCAGCTGCTAACGTAAACTCTGTTGAGTCGTTAACGATGTTAAGTTTAATACCTTGAGCCGCGTAGTTTTTCTCAACATCAAGCATTGTTTTCTGGATACTTTCAGAAACCGCAACGGCGTTAGCATCCGATTGTTTTTTAACCTGAATTAAAATCGTAGGAAGCTGATTGTATCTTGCTAATTTTTCAACATCTTGTGTTGTATCAAATACCGTTGCAATGTCAGATAATCTAACCTGTGCACCATTGTTAGATACAACCAAGTTTCTCATATCTTCGATTGACCTGTATTTACCAGCTAATCTAATTGTAGATTTTGAAGTTCTAGTCTTAACACTACCTGTAGGGAAGTCAAGGTTTGATGATAAAATCGCTTGTTGAACTTGCCCAATAGAAAGTCCATAACCTTGCAATTTTTTCTCATCAATATTTACTTGGATTTCTCTTTCTTGTCCACCAACAAGATCGATTTGCGCCACACCATTTACACGGGAGAAAGTAGGTTCAATTTTTTTATCCAGTAAGTCAAAGAGCTCTTTATTATTAAGTTTATCACTTCCGATACTTAACGTCATAATTGGTAAGTCATCTAAAGAGAACTTGTTAAGAGACGGTGCTTTCGCATCATCAGGAAGGTCGGATATGATGGCGTTAACTTTACGTTGAGCATCATTTAATGCAAAATCCACATCGGCACCTGGATTCAATTGGACCATAATAACCGAAAGACTTTCATAAGATGAAGCTTCTACTTTTTTTACGTTTTCTAAGGAACCAACGGCATCTTCTATTTTACGAGTAACCGATGTCTCCACCTCACTTGGTGAAGCACCTGGATAGATCGTAGAAATGGTTACCATATTGGTTTCAAATTTTGGGATTAGCTCGTATCCCATCATGGAATAACTCAGCAATCCGCCCAACGTTAGCAATGTAAATAGTACAATGACTAAGGTTGGTCTTTTAATCGATATTTCTGCTAACTTCATGTTTTAACTTACTTTACAATATTGACTTTTGAACCATCGGTAAGGTTGATTTGTCCGCTGGTAATCACTTGTTCTCCACCGTTTAATCCAGCTAAAATTTGGACTTTATCACCATAAACTTTTCCTGTTGTTACTTTGATCATTTTCGCAGCTCCGTTGTCCACGATAAATAATTGACCAGAGCTAACACCATTAACAAAAGCGTCTGCAGGTACAGTTAACATATTTTGAGTTTCGGCACCATGATTAGTTTTAAAGATAGCAGTTGCGTACATACCTGCTTTCAATTGACCATTGTTGGCAACTTCGATCTCAACTGGGAAGTTAAGAGATGCGTCAGCTTTAGGAGCGATAAAAGTAATTTTACCAGCAAAAGAGTCTTCAGGAAGTACGTTAACATTGATTTTAACAACTTGACCTAATTGGATTCTTCCAACTTGGCTTTCGTCTACTAATACCGAAAGTTTAACCGTATTAATATTTACAATTTCGAACATTGGCGTACCTGGAGATACAACAGCGCCTGGCTCGATTAATCTTTTGTTAATCGTTCCGCTGATACCTGCACGTACAGTTGCGTTGTTAACTCTTACACCTTGTGCACGAACTGCTGCTTGCGCATTTTTTAGTTGTAGTCTTGAGTTATCCACTTGTTGTTTTGTAACACCTCCAGTTTTGAAAGCATTTTCGTAACGTTGGTTATCGATAATTGCGTTTTGAAGGTTGTTTTGAGCTTGTGTCATATCTACTTCAATAGCATCTTTTTTGATGGTTGCAACAACTTGTCCTGCATTAACACGAGAACCTTCTTTTACAAGAACGCTAATAACACGACCTGCAATTTCTGAAGAAAGATTGGTTTCAGCCTTTGGGATGAAAGTACCATTCGCAGAATAATCTGTATCGATATTTGATCTTGTAGCTGTGATAACATTAACGTTAATTTTATCTACTTGCTTCGCTACTTCTGCTACTTTTGCGGTCTGTTCTTCTTTGTTGGATGTAATTTTGTAAACGAACAATCCTAAAAGAATTGCAGCAACGATTACATATATTAAAGTTTTTTTCATTTTCTGAATCGTTTATTTATTATGGTTGTGTTAAAGTATTAAGTTCTCCTTTAGCTTTTATTAACTGGATTTCGGCTTGTTTGTAATCTAGCAATGCATTAGCATAGTTTTGTTTTGCTTGTGTTAAGGCATTTTCTGAGTCCAAAAGCTCGGTTAGGTTTGCTAAACCATATTGGTAATTAGACTGTGTATTTTTCTGAACTTTCTCAGCTAAGTCCACATTATCTTTCATGCTATTAAGGTTGATTAAAGCATTTTCGATATTAGTAACAGAGTTTTTGTAATCTAGATTTAAACTTTGTTTGGTATTTTCGATATCCTGTTCTACATCCTGAATGTCGATTTCAGCTTGCTGTATTCTGGCTTTCGTAGCTCCACCTGTGAAGATGGGGATGTTGACATTAAGCCCAACAGATGCAAAGTCGCTCCAGTTAACACCGTTTGATGTACCATTGGTCAATGGAAATTTTGTTCCCATACCATACCAACCATATTGACCTTGTAGTCCTACCGTTGGGTAAAGTGCCGCTTGTGTCGCTTTTTTATTATATTGTAATAACTCTTTTTGTTTTTCCAAAACTTTAACTTCAGAACGATTATCCATATTGGCTAATGTTTCTATAAGTTCTGGCTTTGGCTCAATTGATTTTTCTTCTAAAACAATAGCGGTTTCCATAGGAACTCCCATGTAGAATTTAAGTGCGTTTTTTGATAATTCAACGCCATTAATTACTCTTTGCTTGTTAGAAGCGATGTTGGTTAACTGTACATTGGTTCTGTCCAGGTCGATCTGTTTTGCCAGACCATTATCAACAAGACTTTTTATAATGTTTCGTACCTTTTCTGTGTTGTTGTAGCTGGCTTCTAGAGTTCTAAGATTTTCTTCTTGAATAAAGACGTTGTAGTATGCGGTAGCCACATTGGCAATAATCTGCTCATTCGTCAACTGGGCATTAAGAACATAAAATTCTCTAGTTGATTTTGCTGCTTTTAGACCAATAAAAACTTTTTGGTCAAACAGCGCTTGGTTAACAGTTGCTGCGATGTTGGAAGTCCAGGGTTGTCCCATTTTAACAACCAAAGTTTGGTCGCCCATCTGTAAAACAGACTGTTGGATGACTGGGTTGTAGGTGAGGTTTCCGCCAACTTTCACTTGTGGAAGTGCGCCCGCTCTCGCTTCGTCGATTTTGTACTCTGCTTTTTGCACTTGCAAAGCAGCTTTCTTGGCTTCGGCTTTGTTTTGTAAAGCTTTCTGAATGGCTTCCGATAAGGAAACCGACTCTTGGGCAATACCAGAAAACATACCGAACACTAATAGCGCGCCAGATAATATGGCTTTCGCTTTGTAATTAGTGTAATGTTTCATAATATATAAATTCTACGTTATCTTAATTTTTAAAAATAGTACTCAGGATCACTTCGCGTCTTTCTGATAAAAGTTGATCAAATTCTTTATCAGAAATTTTCATCGTTTCTTTTAACAACGGACGCATACACGTTGGGAAAGAAACTAGAGAAGCTAAATTCAAAATAAATTGTTGTGTACTAATAGGGTTGATGTTTCCTTTTGAGATTTCTTCTTCAATTTCGGTTGCCATTTTAGCTATATTTTCGTCAAAATTTTCGGTCTTGTGATACACGCAACCTTGATTCATTTGTGTAACGATGTATATTTCTAAATAAGGATATTGCATTGCCTTTGAAATCGAATCATCAATAAAATGACCCAACTTGTCACGAAAACTTGCGTTAGAGTTAATAATTGCTTCCGATTTTTCTTTTTCTTTTAGTAAAGCTTCTTCAAAAACTGAATTGAAAAGATTATCTCTTGATCTGAAATAGTAATTAATCAAAGTACGGTTAACGCCTGCAGCATCAGCAATCTCCTGCGTTGTCGCATTGAATTTGCCTTCCCCGAAAAACAGCTTCTTTGCGGTCTTGCGGATAAGTGCTTCTGTATCGTCTTTTTTAATTTCTTGACTCATTTAATTATGTTTAACAAAAAAGTTTGACAAAATTATTAAATTTTTATATTTAACAAAAATGTCAACAATCAATTAACAAAAAATTAACAATTGAAAACGAATAATTGAGGGCTGTTGTTCACCAATACCTAAAACGTTATATTTGTTAATGCTTGATAATTAGTTTTTAAGACCTAACTTATTCGATTTCAGTAATATTAATAATTGTGCCACTTTATGATTTGACTTATAAAATATGTTAATAATCATGTTTTTATATCCCAAATGAGGATTAAGTTTTAAATAATTTCTAATTTTGTTAAAAATGTAGTAATGTGAATAGAAATAATGTAATTTGGAAAGAATATTCAATTATTGGTTCCCAAAACGATAAAACACGTCTCGAATTTTCTAATTTTGGAGAAATAAAATCTTATAGTGTTAATTGTCCCGAAGGTCGATTGATAAACGGTGGATTACAAGGTGGTTATCCAATTGTTAGATTCAAAAGATTAGGTGAGATGGATGAAGCTTCTTCAAATCTTTTACAAGAATTGCAAAAAGAGATTGATGAGTTACGTTCAATAATTAAAGAAAAAAATGTAATCCTACGAAAGAAAACCACAACTTATGAAGAAAGTCGTAAGATTGAACGTTATCTCCAACCGCGAAAAGAACTAGTAGAAAAATTATTAAAAAGACTTTCTAAAGAACGAGCCAAGATTAATAAAAAGCGTTCGGTTTATTATCAAGTTTTAGTTCATAAAGCAATTGCAGAATTATTTATCGAAAATGATAATCCGATTGAAAAACAATTTGTCATTCATCTTAACTATGATAAACAAGATAATCGTGTGGAGAATCTAGCTTGGGCAACCAAAGATGAAGTTGTCGAACATGGTCTTAAAAGTCCAAAATGGATTAAACATAATCTAAAGCTTGAACGCCGCGAAAAACCTAAAAGAGATCACGCAAAATTATCTTATAGTGATGTCGTTTTTATTAAAAGAAAACTAGATAAAGGCGAACCAATGGCAAGGTTAGCGCGTCGATTTGGTGTCTCTGACATGCAAATACATCGCATTAAAACTGGTGAAAATTGGGGTGATGTCAAATTAACTTTTAGCAAAGAAGAAAAAGAATGACGAGAAGTATTATCCGAAGTTCAGAATTAATTTCTGAACTTTTTTATTTTTCGTAAATTTGCTGTCTTCTATATTATAAGAAGTTTTACTTTATGGAATTAATACATCGCAATCTTCTCATAGGCATCCACGACGCTTTGCAAGAGACCTTTTTTCAAGATAAAAAATATGCTGATAAAGTTATCGAAAGACTTTTGAAAGCCAATAGAAAATGGGGAAGTCAAGACCGACAAGTTGTTTCGGAGATTTTTTACAATATTATCCGTTGGAAAAAACGACTAGAATATTATATGGGCGAAGGTGTGAAACCAAATAATGTTTACAAATTAATTTTGGCGTATTTACTTTGGAGTAAAACGCATTATAAAAAGTTTGAAGAATTTGATGGTGTTAAAACTGCCGATATTCTTAATAAACTTAAAAAAGGTTATATCCCAACAAAAGCCATTGAATATTCGATCCCCGATTGGTTAGCAGAGACTATGGAAAAAGAGTTAGGTCCAAAATGGGAGAAAGAAATGTTAGCGCTTAACGAGCAAGCACCCACGGTTCTTAGAACCAATACTTTGAAAACCTCGCCGAAAGAATTGGTTGCGGATCTTCAAGATGAAGGTGTGCCTGCTTTTACAATACATGGTTATCCAGATGCTGTGCAGTTGGAGGAAAAGAAAAATGTGTTTTTGACATCGGCTTTCAAAGATGGATTGTTCGAAGTTCAGGATGCGTCTTCTCAAACCGTTGGACAACTCTTGGATCCGAAAGAAGGCATGCGCGTTGTTGATGCTTGTGCTGGCGCAGGTGGAAAGACATTGCACTTAGCCGCTTTGATGAAGAACAAAGGTCAAATTATCGCATTAGATATTTTTGAATGGAAATTAGCAGAATTAAAACGTCGTGCAAAACGTGCTGGCGCTCATAATATCGAGGCGCGTTTTATCTCGGATTCTAAAGTTATTAAACGTCTTCACAATACAGCGGATCGACTGTTGATTGATGCTCCTTGTTCTGGGCTTGGTGTCTTGAAACGTAATCCTGATTCTAAATGGAAAATCGATCAGGATTTTATTGATAGAATTAAAAAAGAGCAAGAGCAAATTCTTCAAGATTACTCCAAAATTATTAAAAAAGGAGGTCAAATGATCTATGCAACTTGTTCAATTTTGCCGTCAGAAAACAACCTTCAAGTCGAAAAATTCTTAACTAACAATCCTAATTATTCTTTGGTGAAAGAAGAAAAAATTATGCCTAGCCAAGGTTATGACGGATTCTATATGGCTTTGATAAAGAGAGATAATTAATCTTTTTTTGGATTGATTACTATGAATAAAAATGGGCGACTTCCAAAGAAAGTCGCCCATTTTGTTTTTAGAAAATTTAGTAAACTTGGATTTTAAAATAGTCTAATCAGTACCACTTTTGATAAGCCAATTTCCTTTCAGCAATCAATAATCTGTTTTTTATAAACCACCATTTTTTAATATGTGACTTTAACCGGATATTCGAAATTCTTTTTACAAAATAATTAAAAATAGCATTTTTTTAATTAAGATTTTATATTCCTTTTATTTGAAAACACTAAGTAAAATCATAATCTTAGAAGATTAAGAAATAAATCATTATGCTTAACTTTGTACAACTAAAATTATCAGATTATGTTCGAAACAGATATCATTATTATAGGCGCAGGTCCAACAGGATTATTTGCAGTATTCGAAGCGGGATTATTAAAATTGAGATGTCATCTTATCGATGCGTTGCCCCAACCCGGCGGACAGTTGTCGGAGTTGTATCCCAAAAAACCGATTTTCGATATTCCTGGTTTTCCAAGTGTTGACGCTGGCGTTTTAGTTGATAATTTGATGGAACAAATCAAACAATTCGAACCTCAATTTTCTCTTTCAGAAAAAGCAATGAGCTATGAGAAAACTGAGGAAGGAGATTTTATCGTAACCACAAGTCGTGGTACCAAAATTAAAGGAAAAGCTATTGCAATTGCTGGTGGATTGGGAAGTTTTGATCCTCGTAAACCCGAATTAGAAAATCTTGAAAAATTTGAAGAAAACGGTGTTGAGTATTTTGTGAGAAATCCAGAAATGTTCCGCGACAAAAAAATTGTAATTGCGGGTGGTGGAGATTCAGCTTTGGACTGGTCGATTTTCTTGGCGGATGTTGCATCGGATGTAACCTTAATCCATAGAAGAAATGAATTTCGTGGTGCTTTAGACTCAGTTGAGAAAGTGGCTGCGCTTAAGAAAGCTGGCAAAATCAATCTGATTACGCCTGCCGAAGTAACTGGCTTGATAGGAGAGGAGAAACTTACTGCAATCGAAGTTACAAAAGGCGAAGAAAAAGAAATCATCGAAACCGATTATTTAATTCCTTTGTTCGGATTGACGCCAAAACTTGGTCCATTAGGCGATTGGGGATTAGATATTGAGAAAAATGCCATTAAAGTTAATAATGCTTTAGATTATCAAACCAATATCGATGGCATCTACGCGATTGGTGATGTTAACACATATCCAGGGAAGTTGAAGTTGATTCTTTGTGGTTTCCATGAGGCTACTTTGATGTGTCAAAGTGTTTATAACAGACTTAATCCAGGTAAGAAATTCGTTCTTAAATATACAACGGTTTCTGGTATTGATGGATTTGATGGTACAAGAAAAGAAGCTGAAAAAGCAGTTGTAAAATCAATTGATTAATCAGATTTAAATACAAAATCAAAAGCCTAAGTTGACTAGACTTAGGCTTTTTTTGTAATAGATAAATGATAAAATTAGTGTAGTTAGTTTGGTATGAGAAAATAAACATGGCTTTAGTAATTCGGTTGAGAAAACATTTATAAAACGCTTTATTTCTTATCATCTATCTGTGTCAAATGT
This sequence comes from Soonwooa sp. T0.1_25, assembly GCF_057652215.1. Taxonomy (NCBI): domain Bacteria; kingdom Pseudomonadati; phylum Bacteroidota; class Flavobacteriia; order Flavobacteriales; family Weeksellaceae; genus Soonwooa; species Soonwooa sp. T0.1_25. Next base: position 13,556 of record NZ_JBYFBZ010000014.1, read on the forward strand.
AAAGGCTTATTTTCATAAAAAAAATACCTAGTTCTAGGTATTTTTAAAGCATTATTAGATTTCCTTTAAACCTAATATTTATTAACTTTGTAGAAAAGATTTTAAAATGTCAGATGTTAATATTACCATTATAGATAGGGACGGTGTTTCTCATGATGTTGCCGCGCCAACAGATATGGCCATGAGTCTTATGGAGGTGATTCGTGCTTACGAATTGGTGCCAGAAGGTACCATTGGTATTTGCGGTGGTCTAGCGATGTGCGCTTCTTGCCAATGTTATGTTATTAGCGAGAATGTGGCTTTGCCAGAGATGCAAGTCGATGAGGAAGCTATGTTGGATGAAGCTTATAATGTAAAGCCAAACAGTCGACTAAGTTGCCAGATTCCTGCAACAGATGATCTAGAAGGACTTGTTATAGAGTTAGCCCCGGAAAGTTAATGCAGGGCTTTTTTATTTCTATTGATTAATAAATTTAGTACTCTTAATTGTTCCGTCGTTGTTTTCGATGATGCACAAATAGTAAGATTCTTTCAGACTTTCTAAAGAAATTGAATTAGAATTTGGGTTCACTACTTTTTTTACAATACGTCCAGAAGCATCCATAATTTTCAAAGTTTTCACATTTTTAAAATCGATATTTAAAAGTTTTAAAACTTTATGTTCGACAGCAATTTTCAAATCATTTTTATTAATATTTTGGTCTTGAACGGCTAAAAATGCTTGACTCGATTTTGCTGCTTCGATAACAAATTCTAGACCCAGTTTTGCAAACTTTGCGGCGTGATTTGCATTATTTCCGCTAATGGATAATTTGTCGTTAGAGCTGTGGATGTACGGATTAGAGTCGTTAAAACTGGCTTCAAAAGGGAAGGCGGCGTTATAGCCATTTTGTGCCCAACTAAAGTGATCCGAGCAACCGTAATTACAGATTGTATTGCCGTAAGTGAAGGCATTAGAACCCGTTTTATTATAATGTTCCATGAGTTCTATTAAGAATAAATTAAGGTCGTTGCTGTTGTAAGAATCTGTGGTTAAATACACATCTTTACTCGATCCTTTATAATTTGTCATGTCAAACTGAACATATGCTACCACATTTTTATTGTTATTTGCATAGCTAGTTGCCACATCATTGGACCCAACCAATCCCACTTCTTCAGCAGAAAAAGCCATCATTTCGATACTTTTTTGAGGCTTAAATTTGATGTCCAAAAGTACACGAAGCATTTCTGTAATACTCGCAATTCCTGAGGCGTTGTCATCTGCACCAGGTGCTTGCCCAGAAAACGAAATAGAATCTAGATGACCTCCAATAATCACAGACTCGTTGGGAGTTGTATTACCATTTATCTTTAAAATCACAGAAGGCATCGGCGTTGCAGTGTGGTTAAAAAGTACAACACTAATGTCTGTACGACCAGCTGCTGCAATCATGGTTTCCCATTTTGCTTTCAGATCCAGTGCAGCTTGTTTTCCTTTCGCATTGTCGTGTCGACGTGTGCCATAAGCTTCTAATGTCGAAATGTGATTTTTGATATTGTCAGCATTTACTTTTCCGATACTGTGATTAACCCAATCATTTTCAGTAATTGTCAAATTGAGAAGCTGAGAGGATTTGTTAACTTTTTTATTTAAAACATCTAGAGCTGTTTCAGCATTGTTCTGATAAACGAATCCAGGACCGTGCGTAAGGATGTTTTTGTGTAAATGATGCGCTGCCTCTACAGTTAAAAGTACGGCAGATTGATTGTCAATCGTTTTTAAAATCGAAACTTCTTTCGGGAAAAGTTCTTGTAAAGCTTGGGCGCTTTTGCCATCCATTGTCGCATGGAAGCTTTGATTATCTTGACCGAATAAAGCGCCGTAAAGGAATACCGCTGCTAAAAGTGGTAATTGTTTTTTCATAAGTTATTTTTAAGTTAGGTCTTGTAAAGATAAAGGTTTAGTAAAAATAAATTGAATTTTATATAATATTTTTAAATTTTGATTGGTTTTGAAATAGATTTTTGTTTCTAATTGTTATTAAATTTTATTTCGATGTAACATTTTTTGATTTTGAATTATCTTTCTTTTATAAGGTTGAAACATGAACAGAATTTTTACATTTCCATTTATCATTTTATCTGGATTTTTCTTTGCACAAGAGCAACAAGTCACTCAAGATACTATATAGCAATCTGCAGAAATACAAGAGGTTTTAGTTAAAGCGCAACGCAAAAAAAACAATTTATTGACAAGTCGGTGTATAGCTTTGATGAAGAAGCTTTGAAGAAAGCGCGCTATGCAAACGATTTATTAAAAACGCTTCCCGAATTACAATATGGTCCTATTACGAAAAGTGTCGCTAGTACTAAAGGTGGAACTACCTTAATGCTCATTAACGGTGTAGAAGCTACCGAGTTGTAAAAGCGGTCGATAGGTCCAGAAAATGTTGTGCGTGTCGAATATTATGATAATCCACCAACGCATTGGGCAACTAGAGCAGATCAAGTTGTCAATGTAATTACCAGAAACCCTGAGACTGGTTATGTTTTTGGAGCTGATGTTAGTTCAGCGGTAACGACACGCTTTGTTGACGCTTCTGCTTCTGCGAGTTATACGGTAGTATCTCACTAACTGTGTAAGTTGAAAAGTTATTTCCGAAAATTTTTCATTCCAGTATAATTTCAATTTTCCTGTCTATACTTTAAGCGATGCTTTTTTGTCTACCAACGAAAATAAAAGTCACTTCTTTACAAGTTACAAACATAATTGGACATTTTCGTCTGGTTTTTATTGCTTAGGAATGCCGTCTCCTTATCTGATAAAAAGTTTGTCCGAAAGTCTTGTAAATTATACTGCTAAAACAGAAATAATGAATAACAAGTCGATGTTTGTCATTGGTCTAAGTTATGATTTTCCGAAAGGTAAGAAGAACCAAATTGACAAAAAACTTAATAATGATACAGCGCCTCCAGCCACATTTTAAAATTTTAAATAAAAAGACTTTAGAAATTTCTAAAGTCTTTTTTAATCTTTATTAAGGTTAAACGAAATGTTAATTTTTGTTCCTTCTGATTCTTTACAGATATTAAAAGTACCGCCAACACTTTCGGCTCTAGACTTCATGGTGGTTAGTCCATAACCATCAACACGTGCTTGTTGTATCCCGATACCATTGTCTTGGATGGAAATACGAATGAAATTTTGACCTTCAACAGCATCAAAAATAACGCGTGTTGCTTGGCTGTGTTTTACAATATTGTGACAAGCTTCTTTGATGATTAACAATACATTTCGACGTAACTCTGCGCTAACGATTGTGTCAGGATTCTCGATATCTTGTTGCTGCGTAAATTGAATTTTTGTTTTAGATAAATAACTTTCGACGTAGTTTTTACAGTAATCCAGCATTTTTCTAACATTGTCGTTGGAGGAGTTGAGTGACCACAAAATCTCACGCATCGACAGATTAATCTCTTCAGAAATTCTTATAAGCTCCTCAATTTCGGATTTACTAATGCTTTTGTTATCGATGTTATGTTTCAGTATTTCCGATTGCAGTTTTATGGCGGAAAGTCCTGCGCCAATATCATCATGCATATCGTGAGAAATCCTTTCTCGCTCGGATTGTAAAGATTTATGTTTTTCTATTTCCTTTTGTAGGAGAATATTTTTATGCTCAATATCTTTAATTTGGCTTTCCTTGATATGGTTGATTTGGTTTTTCTTATAAAGTAAAATCACAAAAATAATGAAGCCCAAAAAAAGTAGCAAAAGCGCAACAGCGAATGCAAACGTTAATTTTACTTCGTATGCGACAGTCAGAATCATATTTTACAAGTCGCAGCTTTTGAAAACAAAAGATATGAAAATAAGAGCGCTACTTGAAAACTTTTAGCGATTAATCGTAAAAAATCAATATCAACGACATTAAGCAGATTAGTAGGTACAATTCTAAAAATAAATACAATAGTAAAGAATAATACGCTAGTTGCTACCCAAAAATTTTTGTTTTTTATAAATAGGTGGTAGATCTGTATTTTTAAGTTGTAAGAAAAACCATCGTAAACTTAAGAACGTGTAGGTAACGCACAAAATAACACTTAGTATAATTTGATAATTGGCTTCTGTCCCGAAAAATATGGCACTTATTATTATATTGATAATTGCTAAAATCCAGCTAAGTTTTTTGTTTTTTTCTTCTGTGCTGAAGTAGTAAATGAAAAATAGACTGTAAAGCGGAATTGTTAAAATATACAGACTATAAGGCATTATTTCAATCATATTCAGAATTTCGCTAATAAAAACTACTCCAAAATAAAGCCACAAAAAATGTTGTTCTGTCTTTCTATTGATGATAGAAGATACAAAACATAAGAAAACAACAAATAGATAAATGTACAGTATTAGCATGAGCTAGCTATGAAACTTAGATCTTATAAACTGAATTAGATGTTTTATCCATGATTTATTGTTTTCCTACGCATAAGGAAATATCTATGATTTTTTAATAAATCTACAATAAGAATTTGTTATGATTCAGTTTATTAAGAGCTTCCACTTTATTGTTAACATTTAACTTTCTGTAGATACTTCCAACGTGTTTTTTTACAGTTTCTGTCGATACGCCTTTATTAGCGGCGATTTCTTTATATTGCAAACCTTCTGCTAGACCTTGTAATATATACTTTTCAGTTGTAGTGAGTTCTTCTACCATTTGGAAGTCTTGTTCTTGATTTTGAAAATGACATAATACTTTTTTTGCAATGTTATTACTCATTGGACTACCGCCATTTTTTGCTGTAATGATGGCTTGTATAATCTTTTCAAGACTTTCACCTTTTACGAGATAACCAACAGCAGCGCTACGCAATGCATCAAAAACTTTATCATCGTCTTCGTGATTGGTGCAAATAATGAACTGTATTCTGGAGTTTTTGATTTTGATAGTGCGAATAACGTTCGTACCCCAAGAATCATAGAGTTGCAAATCCATTAATACAATGTCTGGATCTAGATCTGCCAAACTATCCAAAGCTGCTTTGCCAGAAAAAAATTGCCCAACGCAATTCATTTGGTTATTATAGTCGATAACCTTTTTCAATGTGTTGTTCTAGTTTTTATCGTCCTCGACAATAGCAACTTGGATTTTCATGGTTATTAGTTATATAAAGATTAATAATTGAGCGATAATTTCCAATACCGAATTTGGGGTATATATTGGTTATATAAAGTTAAGAATATTGGTGAATAAATTTTTGTAAATTTTGAAAATTTGATAGAAATTTATTAAAATTACCAATTCATTTTTCATAAAATTATATTGTTATTCTAATGTTGACGAGTTTTTTAAAAATTCATTTTTATTTGTTAAATGTATTCAGATTTTTCTTCTTCGTTTTTGTTTTTTGAAACTTGTAATCTTTCGAAATATTTTAATAAATCTCTTTTGTAAAGAAAATAAGTCCTACTTAGTAATCTTGCATTCTCGTTAATTGCCAAAAATAACATATTAAGGTTATAGGTAAAATATTCTCCTGTACGGAAGTAGATTAATTCATTATTTACAAAATATTCCAAATCTTTTCGTGTCAAAGGAAGAATTTGGTCGTCGTAAAGCGGATTATTCACAATTAATTTTGTGCGCTCCTTAAGTTCTTTTTCTTGCTTTTTTATGTTTTCAAAATTCTTTTTAATAGTATCATCATTTGTTCTTACGCTGACGAAGGCTAAAGCATCATTAAGGTTGAGTGAAAGTTGTGTACGATCATCACATTGTTGATCCCCATCATATTGACCCTGGAACTTTTCTTCAAATTGTTTGTTCAAAGAACGGATTCCGTATAAGTATGCGAGGATATTTTTATCATTTATAGAAATTAAATTTTTAATCCTTTCCACTTCAGACTCGAGAGTCATAACTAATTTGGAAGCTTGTTTTTCTGTATGTTTTGTGCCGTCTTAGTCAAAAGTGTTAATGTCTGTTTGTCCTTCTGCAATTGCATTTATAGTATTAATGTCGCTTTCTAATTTGAACCTCTTCCTTATTTGTAAAATAAATCCATGCGCTTTCGTTGTTTTATCTTTAATAATATTGAATTTGTTGAGACGTGCAATTCGGTCTTTTGTGGATGGATGTGATGCCCATTGATTGCTAAGCACCAATTTTGATTTATTAAATAAAGACGCGTCCTCTTGTGTTACTAAGGGTAGATTGTATTTGTAATTTAATTGACTGTCTTTCGCTAAAAAATTCATGACAAAGCTTTGTTCGGTATATAAGTTTTGACTGACTTTAGCTTCGTCAAATTTTTGATTATAAACATCACTGACTGAAGAATATGCAGAATTTGCAAGATCTAGTCTTAGTAAAGATTCGGACAAAGCTTCGGAGCCAGCGACCTTTGCAGCAACTTCATCCGCATGGAATTCCGTTTCTAGAGATAAAGCCATGTATTTTAGGTTTACAACCGAATACATCGATCTTAAAATTTTCTCTATAATGCCGATAAAAAAGCCCGCCAATCCACCCAAAAATGAAAAATAACCACTTGACTGTGTAAAGCTTCTTATGTGATTTTCAAACGCTTCATCTTCGTTAACGTGGTAAAAGATAATTTGGTTAACATTATAAACGAATCTTCCTACTTTCATGGATTTTTGCGAAAAATGACCAAATTCGTGAGCAAGAATAGCTTTCAGTTCTTGTGCTGTTGTGGCGTTGAACAATCCCAGTCCAATGTTAAGGTTTTTTTTGACTGGTTCAATCATGCTCCAAAAGCTGGAGTTATAAAATACACTAGCATTAACTTCATTTGGCAGGAAAATCTTTTTTGGTACATCAGTTCCAACTTCTGCGACAATCTCATCAATTAATGAAAATAGTTTTGGTTGATGTTCTCTTTTTATTTCAACAAGATGCGCATTGTTATTTTCATGTTTTTTGAAAAATTATTTTTAGTGAAAACAAAAAACTACTCAGCTTATTCTGAGTAGTTCATCGATTTTTATAGGATTGAATTTGTTTTTTTATTTTAAAATTTAAATCCAATTGAGAAATAAAATCTCCAATTATCTAACAAATCATTTTTAGAAACATTGAAATTAATAGGGCCAAGTAGCGATTCGTAGCCGAGTTGTAAACCATAACCGATGACGTTTTTGCTAAGTTTTCCAAATGCAAAGAGATCTCCACTAAGTTTTCCGTAATGGAAAGACGGACTCAAATACAGACTTTTTAGAAGATTGTACTGTAAGGTTACACCAGCTTTTGCGATAGAATTAAATGGAAGTTCTTTTTGTTTGAAACCATTAAATTCAGGATTAAATCCGTCAAAATTATACTCGCTGCCACCAACATTTATTTTTTGATTTAGAAATAAAAATGCAATTGTATTTTCTCTAGTTTTTTCTCCGAAATGTGTTCCTAGATATGCGTTAAATTTAATTGCAAGTTTTCTGGTGATTGGTAGGGCGAAATTTTCGTTAATAATAAAAGTTGTTAGATGTTTTGACCTTGTATAGAAAGACTGATTTGGGTTGACATAATAATCTAAAAGCGTATCTAGACCTTCCTGTTTATTTATTTTAAACTTATCTCCAAAATATGTTTTTGCAATAATCTGAAGGTTATTACCCGAGGTGAAATAGTGTTTTTTGTTAAGATTATTTTGTTCAAATTTTAAAAATACATCCCAATTGTTATGTTGGAAAGCTTGCTTTTTAAAATTGTCAAATACATCACGATTGATGTCGTCCATTTCTCGAATTATGGCTTCGTAATTAAATTCTGCACCGAGACTTATGGCAGCATTCTTCATGACATTGTAGTTGATTGCAATATTTCCGTTAAACTTATGATGATTGTAGTTCGGAGAAATATAGATGTTTTCGTCTAAAAGGTTCCCGAATTTTAGGATAAAATCATTGCTTTTTTGATTCGTGAATTTTGCTTCTGTGCTAAACCAAAATTTGTAATCATCATCCAAAAATTTTTGATATTGAATACGCGCTTTAAAGCGCTCTGAAATATCAAGTGTCGCCAAAACTCGTGATCGATTAAGAATAGAGTTTCGGTATGTGTAATTAACAATGATGCCGACAGATTGTTCGTTGTCATAATGCAAAGCCAACTTGAAGGCACCACTTTTGGCTCTTCTAATAAAAATATTCATGATAAGTCCATCTGGAGCGTCAGTATAGGTGTAATATACACGATCATACAATCTTGTCCCAAAAATACGATCAATCGATTCGTTAACTGTTTTTACATCATAATATTTTCCAATTTCTAAAGCAAGTAGCGATTTTAGAGTTTGAATTTCTGATGAGTTTGTTAAAACTGTGCCGTTGTCTTCACTAAAATTAATCTGAATAGTTGGCTTCTTAACTTCTTCTATCATTTTATGTTCATAGACGATTCCAGCTTTTTTTTGAGCTTCTGCAAGTGCTACCAATTCTGGAAGATGTTTTTTAACTTCTTGCTTTCCAATTTTGATAATCTCCTGATGTTTTCTAAAATCTTTGGTAGTTATGTCTCCTAAAATATCAACAAAATTAACGAGAATGTTTGAGTTTTTTTTCTGCTCATGAAAATCTTGTACTGATCGAATTGCATGCGTTTGATAAATCATTTTCATTGGATTTTCGATTTCCTTTTTAGTGAAAAGTCGGAAACCGGTATAACCTCCAATGACGAAATCAGCACCCATATCTTTTATTTCTTTAATAGGGAAATTGCGATCTAAGCCGCCGTCAACTAATAATTTACCATCGATATAAACAGGGGCAAAAGCTGCGGGAATGGCGAGGGTAGAGCGTATTGCTAAAGGTAGAGAACCGCTTTTTTGCATTACAAGACCTCCATTAACAATGTCGGAAGCCGTCATTTCGACAGGAATTCTTAGTTTAGAAAAATCATTAATATGTTTTGCATTAAAGGTTAGAGTATTGAGAACTTCTCCCATATATTGACCTTCGATATAAGAACTTGGTAATGTAGGGAAGCCATTTTCCACAGGAAATTCGATGAGGTATTTATCAAACTCGTCTTTTTCTGCAAAATTGACTTTGTTGTAGGGGATTTTGTTGGATAAAATTCTTTTCCAATCCATTGCAGCAACGGTTTCGCTAAGCTGGTTTCCAGAATAACCCATTGCGTAAAGCCCTCCGAGAATACCACCCATGCTGGTGCCCGTAATGTAGTCAACCTTGATACCTAGTGAGTCAATCGCTCGTAAAATGCCAATATGGGCAAAGCCTTTAGCGCCACCGCCACTCATAGCAAGTCCGAATTTTGTGTCTTTTGTAATGTGATTCAGCGAAGTCTTTAGAGAGTCATTTAGCTGAGATTGGCCTAATTGGAAAATCACAATTAGACCTAGTAGTAGGAATTTAAGTTTCATAGAATTAGTTTTGTTAAAAGTACAAAAAAATATTTCTATGGATGGCTGTGGAAATAGGTGAGTGCGGAGTATCTTTTATCTCTGATGTGTTATTTGAAAGATAAACTAACAAAATGAAAATTAGCTTAGCTTTTAAAGTGGTATTATTTTTTTAGTAACAAAAATTTTATAATAGCGTAGTCCTTGCGCCCCAGATGGAGCGGCGTGTTTGAGCTCTCCAGAAATGGGTGAGAGATTTGGTGTGGGCTTCTGGAAGCGAGTAGTGACAGCTGGAAAGGGCGCCCAAATAAAAACAAAAAAACCTCCACTCGAAAGTGAAGGTTTTGTATATTGTATCGGTCGCTGACTATTACATCATACCTGGCATTCCGCCGCCCATGGGCATTGCTGGTTCGTCTTTTTTAACTTCTGTGATGACACATTCTGTTGTTAAAAGCATTCCGGAAACCGAAGCTGCGTTTTCTAAAGCTACTCTTGTTACTTTAGTCGGGTCAATAATACCTGCCTCAAGCATGTTAACATACTCGCCAGTTTTTGCGTTGTATCCGAAGTCACCGTTACCTTCTGCAACTTTTGCCACGATAACAGATCCTTCGCCACCTGCGTTAGCAACGATTTGTCTAAGAGGTTCTTCGATTGCTCTTTTCACGATTTTGATACCTGTAGTTTCGTCAGCATTTTCACCGTTAAGTGCGTTAAGAGAAGCAATAGCTCTTACCAAAGCAACACCACCACCTGCAACGATACCTTCTTCTACAGCAGCTCTTGTTGCGTGAAGTGCATCGTCAACTCTGTCTTTTTTCTCTTTCATTTCTACTTCCGAAGCTGCACCAACGTAAAGAACTGCAACACCGCCAGCCAATTTAGCTAGACGCTCTTGAAGTTTTTCTCTGTCATAGTCAGAAGTTGTTGTTTCCATCTGAGCTTTGATTTGAGCAACTCTACCTTTAATTTTTGCTTCGTCACCACCACCGTTAACGATTGTTGTGTTGTCTTTGTCGATTTGTACTTTTTCTGCAGTACCTAACATTTCTAAAGTTACATTGTCCATTGTGAAACCTTGCTCTTCAGAAATAACTGTACCACCAGTTAAAATTGCGATGTCTTCTAACATTGCTTTTCTTCTGTCACCAAATCCTGGCGCTTTAACAGCAGCAATCTTAAGAGAACCTCTTAATTTGTTAACTACCAAAGTTGCTAAAGCCTCACCTTCAACTTCTTCAGAAATGATTAATAGAGATTTACCACCTTGTGCAATTGGCTCAAGAACTGGAAGTAATTCCTTCATAGAAGAGATTTTTTTCTCTACCAAAAGGATGTATGGATTTTCTAGCTCAGCTAGCATTTTTTCTGGATTTGTCACGAAGTAAGGCGATTGGTATCCTCTGTCGAATTGCATACCTTCTACAACGTCAACTGTTGTATCTGTACCTTTTGCTTCTTCTACAGTGATAACACCTTCTTTACCAACTTTCCCGAAAGCTTCAGCGATTAAAGAACCGATTGTGTCATCGTTATTAGCCGAAATAGAAGCAACTTGTTTGATTTTTTCTGAAGAATCTCCAACCTCTTGAGATTGAGATTTTAGATTAGTAACAACTGCAGTAACTGCTTTGTCGATACCTCTTTTAAGATCCATTGGGTTAGCACCAGCTGCAACGTTTTTAAGACCTTCTCTTACGATAGCCTGAGCCAAAACTGTAGCGGTAGTTGTACCGTCACCAGCGATGTCATTGGTTTTAGAAGCAACTTCTTTTACCATTTGAGCACCCATATTTTCTACTCTGTCTTCAAGTTCGATTTCTTTAGCTACAGAAACCCCGTCTTTAGTTACGTGAGGAGCACCGAAAGATTTTTCGATTACTACGTTTCTACCTTTTGGTCCTAAAGTTACTTTTACTGCATTTGCTAATGCATCAACACCTCTTTTTAGGGCGTCTCTTGATTCGATATCGAATTTTATTTCTTTTGCCATTTTTTATTTAGATATTAGATGTTAGAAGTTAGACATTTAACGATATTTTAATTTTGATTTTTAAGAATGATAAATCTGAAACCTGATGTCTTTTATCTGAAATCCTATCCAAGAATTCCTAATAAATCAGCTTCTCTTACAATTAAGAAATCTTTTCCGTCTAGTTTTAATTCAGATCCTGAATACTTTCCGTAAAGAACTTTGTCACCAACTTTTACGGTCATTGGTTCGTCCTTTTTACCAGCGCCCACAGCTACAACAGTTCCTTCTTGAGGTTTTTCTTTTGCTGTGTCTGGGATAATAATACCTGAAGCAGTTTTAGTTTCTGCAGCAATTGGCTCGATAAGCACTCTGTCTGCTAATGGTGTGAAGTTTACTGACATAATTGTATTTATTTTTTAATTTTTATCTACGCTATTATTCTCCAAGAATATGCCACTTATAGTTATGGAGTTATAAGTTATATGTTATAAGTTATAATTGTCAGATTAAAATTAAAAATGTGAAAATTTGTCAGTTTTTAATTTGATTTTAGTAAAATCCAATCTTTTAGTGTCACAATTTTTTTCTCCGAATTTGTCCAAATGATAATATACCAATAAGTTCCTGTTTTTGATTTTAAACCATTGTGAGTGCCATTCCAAATGAATTGGTTGTTTTGGTTGCCTTCAAAATGTACAGTACCATAACGGTCGATAATCTGAAGCGTCGCATTTTTTTTATTTAGAAGGAATTAAAAATCAGCGACATCATTATTGCCATCATTATTTGATGTGCAAACATTTGGGATTTTATGCTCTTCGAAAGTTGTTTCTTTTTCCGTTGTAAATTGATGTTCCGGGATTTGATGGCGTATTTGGGAAACGGGGAATTATAAAAGTAGTATTTGTATTGGCAACGTCGATATTTCGATAATTATATATCGCACCACCTTTGTCACTTGCTACATTTTTGTAGAAAAGCGCGTTCGAAATTTTTAATCCTTCATCGCTAAAATTATAAATGGCACCACCTTGTTTTGCAGCATTATCATAAAATTCAGATTTATTAATCGTGGAAATTTCCGAAAATCGATGATTGTATATTGCTCCTCCTTTTTCGCTTGCTTTATTATTTCTAAAAACGGTATTCAGGAAATCCCACTTCCCAAAACTGCTATTAAGCGCACCTTCTTCTTGGGCTTCATTGTTATTGAATTGCGAGTTTTCAACCGAAAGTGATGTTCCAAAAATAAAAATTCCGCCACCTTCATATGCTTTATTGCCAATAAACAGAGCGTTTTTTAATTTAACATCATAATAATTAATATAAATACCACCGCCCTTCGTTTCGGTAATATTATTTTCAAACCGAGTATTTTCTAGGTGAAAATTTTCTCCCCAACTATAAATGGCGTCACCTTCATTTTCTGCATAATTATTTCGGAATACAGAATTTTTTATGGTGACATTATCCGACCAATTGTGGATTGCACCACCGCCTTTGTCACCCATTGTATAAACTTTGTAGTTACTCTTATTATTCTCGAAAGTACAATTATCAATAAGAACTGCGCCGTTGAAACCATGCATGAGATAAAGTGCACCTGCGCCACGACCACCTTCCGAAATATTGTTTCTAAAGGTTGAATTCCGAATCTGGCTAATATTCGTTCTTAATACAAGTCCCGCTCCGCCTTCATTAGTGCCTGTAACAAATCCATCAATGAAATTAACACATCAATACTACAATCATCTTCTTGAATATACATGATTTGAGTTTTCTTTTGCCCATTAAGATTTGTTGGATATAAAGTGTAATCTCGGTTTGTTCCTACACCGCTGTAACCACCAACAAGACGAACTTTTCTCCCCCAATCAATTCTTAGAGTTGAATTTATAAGATAATTTCCTTGGCGTAATCTAAGTTCGGTTTGGCCAGAATTCAAATTAGCAATTGCATTTTGTAATGAACGTGCATTGGCCCAAGAACTTCCGTTTTGGGTTCCGAAACCGGTTGGTAATCATATCAAATCGTTTGCCCCGAAAGAGCAAATGACAAAAAAGAACAAAAAAGAATTAAAAAGATAGAAATCCTTTGCATCAGTTGTGGTTGATATCAGCGAATTCCCATGATTATTTTTAGCGTTTAAGCCAAGATAAGTGACAGTTTTTTTTTAAACTTAACAGATGTTAAGTTAATTTATTTTTTCTTCTGTTTATCATTTCTAATTCGTGAAATAGTAATCGGTGTAACATTAAGGCGCGATGCAATATGTTTTAGTGGGACAATATCCAAAAATCGTGGATAATATTGCGCAATGAGCTGATAGTTAGATGTTGCATCATTCGCAAACATCATATTTGTGATTTTAAAAACATAAATAAGATATTCCTCAGCAAGAGAAATTCCGAAAAGTGACCATTGGTGGTATTCTGCGTAGAGTTCGACCAAATCTTCGCGCTCGATGTACATAACGTCAGAATCTTCATAAAGTTGAACATTCATTTGATTAGTTGTTCCACGACGAAAGCTTTCCATATCGGTTAAGAAACTCATTTCGGGCTCTATCCAAAGTGTCTGCTCTTCACCATTTTCTGAGATTCGATAAGCGCGCGAAATCGACTTTTCTGCTATGAAAAGTTCCGACATAACATCTCCAGAATTAATAAGGTGATCGCCTGCATTTAATTTTATCGTTTTAAACTTTTGTTAACCAGCTTCTAAAACATCGTCATCGAAGTAAGTTCCATAGCTTAAAATTTTTTCTTTTAAAAGTTCTTTAAAGCTCATATTTTTCAGGTTGCAAATATAATGCAAAACATATTTTTATTAATGCTTTAAAGAAAAAAATCAACCGAAGTTGACTGATTTTAAGAATATTTAAAGATAAGGCTTTGTTTTTATGCTCGCATGTATGTTATACGATCAAATTTGTTTCCAAAGAATTGTAAAACAGTTTTTTCTTTATTAAATACGAATTTCGAAATATTGGCAGCAATCTCCAGAAGTGCATCTGGATTATTTTGTGAAGAAAAACTCTAAATTAAATTTCCATTTCTATCAAAAATCTTCAAGGTGTTTAGTTTTTTATCATTTATAATCACTGATCCAATTTCTGAAAAGGAAATGTTTTGTTATTTTTTCCCAGTTTTAATAGAAAGGAAATCTTGACCGAGTTCAACTTTTAATTTAGGAGAAACAAATGTTAGCAGAATTATAAATGGTCCTAAAATTAGGATACCGACTAAAAGTCCAGCCGCTTTGGCTCCTAAATTATTGACTTTATCCGCCATCCCATCAATGCTTCCAAAAACAAAATAGCTAATGGAAAATACGACAGCAAAATAAACAATTGCAAAGATGATGGCTTTTGCACCTGGATTTTGTCGAAAATTATAGGTTTTCATTATTCTGTTTTTTTAGCATTTATAAAAAGTTCGTCGATGTCCGAACAGCCGCAACGTTCTTGGAAGATTGGATCGTCTTTCGTGACGCCAACATTAACTCGAATAATTTGTTTGCAATATTCTTCTTGTTTCAGAATATTTCCAAAATAGAAAAGAGGAATAAAACATGCGATAAAACCGATAAGTCCTGGAAAGGTGAAAAATAAAGTTTTCATCCCAATAATTGTTGACGAAATGACTTTATCTTTGTTTGCACTTTTCATAAGTCTTTTCCAAATGAAAATTGCCCAACCGATAAATATTGCGAGTCCTACGATAAATCCTAAATATAAACTAATGTTGTAATAAAGTTCGACTTGGTCGTGTTTAATCTTAATGTTTGTTTTTTCATTTTAAATATAAAAAAACCAACCGAAAATCGATTGGTTTGTAGTTAAGTAAGTTTTAATTTTTCTTTCCTGCTGCTTGCATAGGGTTAAGTCTTCCGTTAGAAGCGCCTCGTATTGCAGCTTGTTTTTGTTTGAAAACTTCAAATTTGTTATCGAGATTTGATGAGGAACCACTAGCTGACCAAAAGTTATTGGAAGTGTCAATATCTGCGGTCTGTTTAAGAGGATCGAGTTGTACCGATTTTAAAACTTTATCAAAATAATAAGTTTTAGAAACTTTTTGTTCGTTATGTCGCCAGATCTGCGCTGGGATATTATCAGTCAATTTGCTGCCATCTTCAAAAGTGAATTCCAAAATAATAGGCATAACTAATCCGCCTTTATTTTCGAAATCTAGTTGGTAAGCAGTCAGATTTTTTAATCGGTTTTTATCTTCTTTAGAAAGAGCTTCGAAGTCGGATTCGTTAGTGGTGTAGTTTTTATTTTGATCAAGTTTTTCTTGTCCTCTTGCGTAACGATAGTAGAAATCTTGCAAATCTTTATCTTGATCTACAGCAAATTTTGTTTTGGCGTCACGCTCTCTCGTTTTTGAAATATCATTAAAATCATCTTCTGCTGGCGGATCAATTTTATAAGTGATTTCTTTACTTTTTGGTTGTGCATCGAGTTGAGGTTTAGCAACAGTTACTTTGCTTAAAGCAATATCGACTGGATCTGTCCCGAAAAACCAACCTCTCCAAAACCAGTCCAAATCTTCGCCACTTGCGTCTTCCATTGTTCTGAAAAAATCCGCTGGCTCTGGATGACGGAACGCCCAACGTTTAGCATAAGTTTTAAAAGCTTGATCAAACAAGTCGCGCCCCATAATTGTTTCGCGCAAAATGTTAAGCCCAGTAGCAGGTTTTGCGTAAGCATTTGGCCCAAACTGCGCAATGTTTTCTGAGTTGCTCATGATAGGCTCCAACTGATCTTTGGGCAACTTCATATAATCAACGATTTTGTCCGCTGGACCACGTCTGGAAGGGAATTTGTTATCCCACTTACTTTCTGTTAAGAACTGAACAAAAGTATTAAGACCTTCATCCATCCAACTCCATTGTCTCTCGTCGGAGTTGATAATCATTGGGAAAAAGTTGTGTCCAACTTCATGGATAATAACGCCGATCATTCCATTTTTTGTGGCTTCAGAATAGGTTCCGTCCTTTTCTGTTCGTCCATAATTAAAACAAATCATCGGATATTCCATACCATTCGCGGCTTCTACAGATTGTGCCACTGGATATGGATAAGGAATTGTGAATTCTGAATATGTTTTGATGGTATGCGCTACCGCTTTCGTCGAATATTTTCTGTAAAGTCCATAAGCTTCTTTACCATAAAGACTCATCGCCATGACGTTATTGTTGTTTTCAGGAATGTTGACATTCATCCCATCCCAAACAAATTTTCGAGAAGAAGTCCACGCAAAATCACGCACATCTTTGGCTTCAAAAATCCAAGTTTTACGCTCTTTAGATTTTGATTTTTCGGCTTTTTTTGCTTCTTCAAGCGTTACAATTTCGATTGGCTCTTTAGCTGTTTTTGCTTGTTGATATCTTGAATATTGAGTAGAAGTTAAGACTTTATCAAAGTTTTTTCCTTCACCAGTTGCGCCCACAATATGATCTGCAGGAACATTGATGTTTACGTTATAATTTCCGAAAACCAAAGCAAATTCGCCTCGTCCTGTGAATTGATGATTCTGCCAACCTTGATGATCACTGTACACGCAAAGTCTCGGAAACCATTGCGTGATGGTGTAAAGGTCATTGCCATCTTCTGGGAAAAATTCGTAACCGCCACGACCGCCCATTGCGATTCGGTTAGGGATATTGTAATTCCAATCTATTTTAAAAGTGAATTTTTCACCTTTTTTTAAAACCTTCGGAAGGTCAATTCTCATCATGGTTTTGTTAACCACATAGTTGAGGTTTTTACCAGCCGCATCGGTTACTTTGGTCAAATTAACACCGTAATGATTGTCTTTTTCAGGAAGATTACTAACGTTTAATTTTTCCGTCGTCGTGGTCTTAGGAATTGTTGATGAAAATTGATAGTTCGCATTTTTAACTGTAGATTGTTGGTTTTCATCCAATTGCAACCAAATATAATCTAGGTTATCAGGCGAATTGTTAGTATAAGTCACCGTCTGAGAACCACGAAGATTTCTATTTTCTTCATCTAAATAAGCGCTAATGTCGTAGTCTGCTTGGTTTTGCCAATAACCTTGCCCAGGTGCTCCAGAAGCTGCCCTGTAATAATTGGGCGTTGGAAGAATTGTACCAAGTTGTTCAAATTTATTTCCGTGGTTACTGCCAGGATTATTTTGAATATTCTGTGCAAATAACGTAACGGACAAGCTTAGTGCTAATGCTGATATTTTGATTTTCATCTTTCTAAAGAAGATTATTTTTGAAATTAATTAAACGAAGTTAAGTAAAACTTAGTGTTTTATCAGTATTAAAAAGGAATTCTTTCCAAAGTCATTTGTGACGCCAATGCAAAAACCCCTGATGAAACAAACATAATCCAGTCTTTTTTATTGACTTTAAAAACGTTTAATAATATAAAAAGAATGATTAAAATTGCAAAAACAACGACAATCTGCCCAAGTTCTAAACCAATATTGAAACCTAAAAGCGGCACAAAAATACTTTGCTCTTTTGCCAGCATCATTCGCGCTGTGTTTGCAAATCCCATCCCATGAATTAATCCAAAAAATAAAGCCAAATAATAATTCATTTTCATGAGGTTTTTTTGGTTGTTGCGCATCAAGATATTGTCCAAAGCTGTAATTGCGATGGTCAACGGAATTAAAAATTCAACCCAATTAGACGGTACTTTTAAAAGATTAAAAACACTTAGCGCCAAAGTCACCGAATGTCCAATGGTGAATGCCGTTACCAAGACTAAAATTTTTTTCCAGTCGTTGTAAGAATAGACGGCAACCAATGCCAAAACGAAGAGTTGATGGTCGAGCGCATCTAGCGAAATAATGTGCTCCCAGCCGAGATTGAGATAAAATAGAAAGTCTGACATTCTGTAATTTTTAGCAAGTGCGATAATACAATTTTTAATTAACTTTGAAAAGTTTTTACAATCTAAAAATTGATTTAATCACTTTTAAATAAAGGCTTTTGAAAAGATTTTTTTTATTATTAATTGTTGTTTGTTTAGCGTTTTCTTCGTTTAAAGAAAATCTGCATCCTTATCATGTTGGCTCGGTGGAGTTTAATTATAACCAAAAGACTAAAACTTTTCAGATTTCTGGAAAATTCTTTTTAGATGATATGGAAAATGCGCTCAATAAAAAATATCCAAAATCTTTGAAATTCCAGGATGCGAAAAGTCACGATGCGATTAATGAAGCTTTCAAGAATTATTGCAACGACTATATGAAACTGAAAGTCAATAATCAGTTCGTAAAAATTAATTATTTAGGATTTGAGGAAGATAGCGAAAGTGTTGATGTTTATTTAGAATCCGAAGTTGTTAATCAACCTCAAAAAGTGGAAACTTCGGTAAGTATGTTGTATAATTTATTTGACGATCAACTCAACATCATCCACATCATCATTAACGGAAATCGGAAAAGCGAAAAACTCACTTTCCCGAATCGTTATTTGTATCAACAATTTTAAAGTTTGTTTTAACAAAAATAATCTTAGTTTTTAAACCAAAGTTGTTCGCCTTTTAGATCTAATTGTGATGGTGTATTATTGATGTAAAGTCCTCCGGTTCCTAATCCTTGCGGCATCGGATTTTGTTTTGGGTAAGTGTATTGCGCAATCGCATTTAGTCCGATATTACTTTCTAAAGCTGAAGTAATCCACCAACAAATATTTTGATTTTCTGCAAGTTCTATCCACTTGTCACTGCCAGAAAAACCACCAATTAATGTAGGTTTTAAAATAATGAATTGCGGTTTTATTTCTTTTAGTAAATCAACTTTGGAATCGTAATTGAGAATCCCAATTAATTCTTCATCAAGCGCAATTGGCGTTGGCGTTTCGGCACAAAGTTTTGCCATTTCTTTCCAGTTGCCAGCTTCGATGGGTTGCTCGATAGAATGGATGTCAAGAATTGCTAATTCTTCCAAAACAGTTTTTGCTTTCTCAGGAGAAAAAGCGCCATTCGCATCTACGCGAAGTTCTAAAACTTCTTTCGGAAATTTTTTACGAAGCTCGGCAATCACTTGTTTTTCGTTGTCCCAATCGACACCGATTTTTAGTTTAATACAATGAAAATTTTGAGCAAGCTTTTCCTCGATTTGCTGTTTCATATAATTAACATCGCCCATCCAAATCAGCCCATTAATTTGGATTGAATCTTTTGCTTCTGTAAAATCACTCGGGAAATAAATGTTTTCGCCATGTTCAAGATTTAGAAATGCTTGTTCGAGACCAAAAATAATCGATGGATGATTGACCATTTCTTCGCGAAGATGGTCGAGTCCAAGATTTGCATTTTGGCAAGCCCAAGTTAATGCATCTTCATATTCGTCATCGTCGTCAAAGCTTAAACCTTTAAAAAGGTTAGCCTCGCCAATTCCTATTTTGCCATCTTCTTCAATATGGATGAAGTAGGTCTCTTTAACATTCAAAACGCCGCGAGATGTTCCACTCGGGCGTTTGAAGTTTAATGTATATTTTTCGAAACGTGCTGTTTTCAAAATAATTTTTAATGTTTATCAACTGCTTTTGACATGAATTCCTCAGCTTTAGTCACCATTGCTGCACTACCTGCAAAGAATGGTACGCGTTGGTGAAGTTCTGTAGGCTCGATGTCCAAGATTCTTTTGAAACCGTCGCTTGCCTTACCACCAGCTTGTTCTGCCAACATCGCCATTGGATTACATTCGTATAGTAGACGAAGTTTTCCTTTTGGAGATTGCGATGTAGAAGGGTAAATGTAGATACCACCTTTCAACATATTTCTATGGAAATCCGATACCAAAGATCCGATGTAACGCGAAGTGTAAGGTCTGTCGCCGTCCTCTTCTTGACAATATTTGATGTAATCTTTAACACCTTGTGGGAACTTCGCGTAGTTACCTTCGTTAATCGAATAGATTTTTCCGCTAGTTGGGATTTTAACATCTTTATGAGAAAGATAATACGTTCCGATTGCTGGATCTAGCGTGAAACCGTTAACACCGTTACCAGTTGTATAAACAATCATCGTCGACGAACCGTAAACGACGTAACCTGCAGCAATTTGTTTAGAACCTTTTTGTAAAAAGTCTTTTAGCTCTACTGGATCTCCAGGATTTGTAATTCTTCTATAAATAGAGAAAATTGTCCCAACAGAAACGTTAACGTCGATGTTAGAAGAACCATCCAAAGGATCGATTAATACAACATATTTACTAAGGTGTGCGTTGCCTTTGCAAGAGATTTCGATGAAGTCATCATTCTCTTCTGACGCGATTCCACAAACTACTTCTCTTTGAGAAAGTGCTGTGATAAAAATTTCGTTAGCCAAAACGTCCAACTTTTGTTGTTGTTCACCTTGTATGTTTTCGTTGCCTGCAATCCCGATAATATCGGCGATACCAGCTTTGTTAACTTCTCGGTTTACCAATTTGGAAGCCATACGAATACAACTTAATAATCGAGATAATTCTCCAGAAGAATATCTAAAATCGTCCTGTTTCTCGATAATAAATTCGCCTAGGGTTTGTAAAGGTTCTTTACTCATTTTAATTTTTATTAGAAAATTGACCAAATTTAATAGATTTTTTTTGATAAATCTAAAGTCTTAGAAAGTTAAGTAAAAATATGGATTTTATTGTTTTTATTTTAATGAAAATTTAATTTTATTAAAGATAATTTCGGAAATTAAATTGTTTTTTAGCATTGTAAATTTTATTGATTATTTTTTGTGTTTACAATCTTAACCATAATTGAGGATTAGACTTCAGTTTTAAAAGAAGAAGTTGTTAAACTTGATTTTTGTCTTAATCTTAATATTTGTTAACAAGTCTATTTCGTAAATCAGTCATTATTAATAATTTTGGAGATTGTAATAAAATAAAGGGCAAACTAAGTAAAGTGAAAGTATTCAAATTCGGTGGTGCGTCTGTTAAAGATGCGGAAAGTGTGAAAAATGTAGCCTTGGTATTAGAGAATCAAGGTTTTAAAAGCTGTCTAATGGTAGTTTCGGCGATGGGTAAAACGACTAATGCTTTAGAAAAAGTGGTAGCAAATTACTTCGCGAAGGTCGACTATCAACAAGAAATTGAAAATATTAAACAGTTCCATATCGATATTGCAAAAGGACTTTTCCAAGAAAAACATCCTGTATTTGCAGAAATTAATTTGTTTTTTGACGATATCGATTCATTTTTGAGACGTAATAAATCTCCGAATTATAACTTCGTGTATGACCAAGTTGTAAGTTGTGGTGAGATGATTTCTTCCAAAATCGTTAGCGAATTTTTGAACGAATCTCAGTTTGAAAATAATTGGCTTGACGCGCGCGACTACATCAAAACGGATAACACTTATCGCGAAGGTGTTGTTAACTGGAAAGAAACCGAAGAAAATATCCAAAAACTTAGCAAAGAAAAAAACTACATTACGCAAGGTTTTATCGCTTCGGACGAGCATAATTTTACGGTGACTTTGGGACGTGAAGGTTCCGATTATACGGCGGCGATTTTTGCTTTTGGATTTGATGCTTCTGAAATGACGATTTGGAAGGACGTTCCGGGTGTTATGACGGGAGATCCACGTATTTTTGAAAATGTAGAATTGTTGGATAGCATTTCATACGAAGAAGCCATTGAAATGGCTTATTACGGTGCGTCGGTTATTCACCCGAAGACGTTGCAACCGCTTAAGCAGAAGAATATTCCGTTTTTTGTAAAATCATTTATTGATCCATCAAAAGCAGGTACTAAAGTTGGAAATGCGAGTGACAATCAATATTTGGAGTCGTATATTCTTAAAAAAGAACAATATTATTTAACGGTAAATACACGAGATTTTTCTTTTATTGCAGAAAACCACATGAAAGAAATTTTTTCGCTACTTTTAAAATATAATATCAAAGTATCGTTGATGCAAAATTCTGCGATTTCGTTAGAGTTATGTTTGGAGGATAAATTCGGTCACATTGATGAGTTTGTACAAGATTTGCAAAACGGTTTTAGTACAAATTTATTAAAAGATGTGTCTTTGTTTACCGTGAGAAATGCTAAAATTGACGAACTAGATAAGTTTTATAAAGATAAAAAAGTGCTATTGGAACAGTTATCCAAGAATACTTTACAAATGGTAATTCAATAACATGAGTTTAATTTCTAAAGAAGATTTAATAAAGGCAGCAGGTCTTAACAAATTCGGATTTTTAAAGAATCCAATCGCTTCTTTTGTACTTCGTATAACCAAGATTAATGAAGTTAATGCGCTTTACGATAAATTAAAAGACAAAGAAGGCGAAGATTTTTTCAATGGATTTGTGAAAGAACTTGACTTAAAATATGTAGTCTTCGAAGAAGATTTAGCAAAAATTCCGAAAACAGGACCATTCATTTTGGTTTCTAATCATCCTCTTGGCGCGATAGATGGCGTATTGATGTGTAAAATTTTGTCAAGCGTTCGCCCTGATTTCAAAGTGATGGGCAATTTTCTTTTAGAAAAGATAAAACCGATGGCGCCTTATGTTATTGCAGTTAATCCTTTCGAAGGTCGCAAAGAAGCTTACAGCAGCAGTTCTGGTATGCGCGAGACGCTAAAGCATTTGCAAGAAGGTGGTTGTATCGGGATTTTTCCAGCGGGAGAAGTTTCTAATAAAAATAATGAGTATAACGAAGTGATGGACAAAGCATGGGAAACACCAGCTTTAAAACTGATTAAAAAAGCGAAAGTCCCCGTTGTGCCAATGTATTTCCATGCTCGTAATAGCCGAATGTTTTATAATTTGGCGAAGCTTCATCCTGATTTGCAAACGATGTTATTGCCATCAGAAATGATGAAAAAAAGGGACAATCCAATTAGAATAAGAATTGGGAAACCTATTTCTGTAAAGCAAATGGACGAGGAAGAAAACATCGAAGAATTAGGTGATTTCTTAAAAAAGAAAGTCTACATGCTGAAGTCTTATTATGACAAAAGAAAAAGCATTGCTGAGACTTTGATGATCCCAAATTTGTCGATTAAACTTCCGTTGACGAAGCAGCAAAATATTGTTCAGAATATTATTGACGAAACGCCTGAGGAAGATATTTTAGCTGAAATAGAATTATTAAAAAAAGATGATAAAAAACATTTGTTTTCGTATAGCGATTACGATATGTTTTTTACAAAATATGAGGAAATCCCCAACATCATGCGTGAGATTGGACGTCAGCGTGAGTTGACTTTCCGAAAAATAGGAGAGGGGACGAACCTTCCTTTTGACCTAGACGAATATGATAAACATTATCACCATTTGTTTTTATGGGATAATGCCAACAAAAAATTAGTTGGAGCTTATCGTATGGCTTTGGGTGTTGAAGTGATGAAAAAGTACGGTATAGACGGCTTCTACACAAGTTCTTTATTTGAGTATGATCAAGAATTGCAGCCTTTCTTCCGTAAAGTTATCGAAATGGGACGCGCCTATATCTCTTCGGAATATCAGCAAAAACCGTTTCCGTTGTTCTTGCTTTGGAGAGGGATTGTACATGTGTGTTTAAGAAATCCTGAACATAAATTTTTGATGGGTGGCGTAAGTATCAGTAATAAGTTTTCGGAGTTTTCGAAATCTTTGATGATTGAGTTTATGCGTTCGCATTATTTCGACTCTGCAGTAGCGCAATATGTTCATCCTAAAAACGATTATAAAGTAATCCTTAGAGAGCGTGATAAGGCTTTGTTTTTTGAAGATATGGACTCTGACCTTAATAAGTTGGATAAAATTATTGATGATCTAGAGCCTGAGCTTCGTTTGCCTGTTTTAATTAAAAAATATATCAAGCAGAATGCAAAAGTTATCGCTTTTAATGTTGATCCAAACTTTAATGATGCGATCGATGGCTTGATGTATATTAGAATTAGTGAACTTCCGGAAGATACTATTCGACCAGTTTTGGAAGAAATGAGTGCTTTTCTAAAAAGCGAAACTGAAAAAAAATCGCCTGATAATCAGTGATGTCGGTGTTTTTAGTAAAAAAAGTTTAAAAAAGACTTGCGCCGTATACTAAAACATTATACCTTTGCACCACTGAAAACAACGAAACAGTTGCTCTTAGTAAAAAAGGTTTCTTAGCTCAGTTGGTAGAGCAATGGATTGAAAATCCATGTGTCCCTGGTTCGATTCCTGGAGAAACCACTTTTTAAAACCGTAACACGCTGAAATATTGCACGTTGCGGTTTTTTTATTACTGTCTTTCCCAATTATTTCCCAACCATTCTTAAAATAGCATCAAAAAACCATTAATTTAGAATTGTTCAAATTATAAAACCAGCGTTTCGGCTGGTCTTTTTTTATCGTGTTAAAAACTATTCTAATTTTAACCAAGTCAAAACCGACTCCGTTAATTCAACGAACGAAATTTTTTTTTGGTTATCTCTTTACATACAATGTTCGTAATTCTTTATAGCTTCGGAGACAATAAAAATACCTCTCAAATAATTGAAAGGTAAATCTAAGGTTTTGTAAGGTTTTCAAATGTCAAGTTTTTACAAGTTCTCAATTGGACTTACTTCAACAGTTGTTAAAATACTCTCAATTTCTTTGAGCTGTTCGGGAGAAAGTATTTTTAATTTTTCATCCCTAAAAATAACTCCGTTAAGCTGTATGTAATTGTTTTGTGTTCTGGCATTCTTTCCTATGTTTCCAGTCATATATTCCAGAAATAAACGTTGTGCGCTTACATTTCCCTCAAGTGCGCTTTTGGTCATTGCAACAATAACACTGTCTGTCATCATTTCAAATTGTGCGGTGTATTGTTTATAATGCTTGGAAGATTGAAGAGTTTCCAAATGTTTGTTAATTGTCGGTCTGGATAAATCTGTCATTGTTGCAATGTGCGTTCTGGTCGGAAAACGGCCATATGCTGAAACATAATTTATAATGCATCGGGAAATTGTAAGATGGTTTATTTCTCAAACCGAAAACTTAAATTCGTCTTTCGAATAAAACTCCAGTTGCTCTTCGAGTTTCTTTAAAAACTCATCTTTTTCGTTGTGTTTTAGTGAATAAAGTTTTTCATGGTAGTATCTCACTAACTGTGTAAGTTGAAAAGTTATTCTGAAAAATTTTGAGCCCTCAAAGCTCAAAAAAATTTTC